>JBHEKU010000212.1:0-6880 GCA_041859205.1 Ignavibacteria bacterium
GTTGACCAGTTTAAATCAACATTGTTCTTGTTTGTATTAGCTGAGAATGAAGATAGCTCAACAGGTAATGGTAAGTCATTCTCTGTAAGACCGAACATAGAGAATGTTGTCAATCCGTTAACCTGAATTGTATTTGCAACAGTATCAAGAGTATACTGACCTGCGCCTGTTCCCTGAACTAAGTACGGAGTATATAATGCGCCGCCGTCATCAGATTTTGCTAACCTTATAACGCCCTCTGATGGAATTGTACCTAACTGAGCTTCGTTATAATTAAACAATACATCGTAGGAATAACCTGAACCGCCGGTTGGTGTAAATACCCAGTATCCGTTACCAACGTTAAATCCGGCTGATCCCGGAGGATTTACACCAGGGAAATAATCCAATGCCATTGAGGTAGGAGGTGTTCCGCCTGCTCCCCATGTAAGTGTAGCAAGTGTTTTTCCTGCAAGTGTATATGATGTTGTAGTACTTGGAGCAGGAGCAGCACTTTCTGTTGCTGTAGGAGGCACTGATGAAGGTGTTACATTGTAAGCGCCTAAATCTGTTGCGCCGCCGGCAAGAGTTGTGCTTCTAGATGCACCTGTGTAATCTGTTGCAACAGCAGCAAGTGGATATCCTAATCCGCTTACGTACCATGCATTAGAGCTGGTTGCGTCAATTGTTAAGTCTGTTGTTGACATAAAAGGAATACTTCCTGAAAGTGAAGCACCATCCTGGCCTGAAGCTGACTGCCAGTTTGCTAAAGTAGCTCTTAAAGTTGTAAAATAACCAACTACAGGGTTTAGTCCGTCAGTAAAGTAGTTATTATTATTTAAATTCGAGAAGATATTATTAGATACTGCGCCGGGTACCCAGATACCCATACATGCGCCTGTTCCTGCTCCTGTCATAGAATTTCTGAATAAGTTATTTCTTACATCCATTGAGCCTGCGCCGACTGTACCGGCAATACCAAGAGCTGCACTGCTGCCATTAAAGCTAGCGCTTATTGTAGCACCGCTCAAATAAACAGAGTTATTATAAACCTGAACCGCTGAAGTTCCGTTTAGTGAAATACAAATACCAATGTTTACAAAACCCATACTTCCCGCTATGGTACTTTCATTATCACTATCACCCTTAATTTGATAAATAAGGTTATTTGATATTTCAGTGGTACCAGTGTTATTGCCTGTATTAGCGTAAACGATACCCTTAGCTCCATAGCCTTGAGTAGTTCCGGCGAAGTACCAGTCATGAATATTATTTCTTCTTATTTTCGTGTTAGTGGCACCGGTAGATGCGACAATACCTGCAATATTTAAAGTTGCATTTCCTGATTGACCATTTATAATGTTACCAAGAACCTGACCTATTAACTCATTCTGTGTTATAATTGTATTATCAGCCTGAGCTACAAGAATTCCCTGGAAGAAACAGCTTGATGCATCAGTTGTGCTGCCGATTACGTTATTGCTGACTGTAACATTATCAGATGTAAAACCGGCAACTCCCGCTACTTGCATAGCTGTTCTTACTGATGTGATAAGATTGTTATCAATTACACAGTTATCGTAGTCACCGCCTGCTGCATTCAATACGATACCAAATACTGCATTAGTAGAAGCTGCAACCTGGCCGCCTGTTATGTTGCAATATTTAACTGTATTGTTATCAGCTTTTCTAGGAGCTGTATTATTGAACATACCAAGTGTGTATGAATTTGCTGTTGAACTTGTATTACTAATTGTCAAATCGCGTGTTCCTGAATTTCCGACGGCAGTACCGTCAAATACAACATAAGGAGCGCGTGATACTATTATTCCGGATGTTGAGGTTTCGGTTATAGATGCCGTTACACCTGTATTTGGTTTAATAATTAAGTTAGAAGATGCAGTAGGTAACTGAGTCTGCGCATCTATAATGATTGGGAATGTTTCACCTGTTCCTGTATTGTATAATACATCATTCAATAACAATCTGCAATCTGTTGCGCCGACACCTCTAAGGTTCACGTCCGCAACTGCAGCTGTTAATGTAAGATAAATTCCTAACATATTATCAGATAAGTTATGCTGACGTTTTTCTTCTCTTGAAAGTGTGTGATACAATTTACCTGTATATTCTCTGCCGTTTAACATCGGAACAGAATAAACCTGGTCAACCTCTACCATTGTAGATGTTCCCGGTGCATATGCCTCTCCGAATAAATGTTCTTTTGCTTCTTGACCTGAATTTTTACTTGCAGGGGCATCATTCACAAGCGGAATCTCTTTCATTACTTTTCTAATTCTTTCTTCAAAAGTAATGTTAAGACCTGTAACTGCTCTGAACAATGTTGAACCCACTGTATAATCACCTGAAAGCGGAACACCAACAACTGTATATGTATTTGGTGTAGGAGGAGTTGTTACTGTGTTAACATCTGTAGCAACTAATCCTGTTGAAGGATTTGATGTAATGTACGGTCCTGCAATATCCTGAGCGATAACAAAATATCCGATAATGTCGCCCGGTGCTATACCGCCCATATCTGATTCATCAATTGTAAGATTCCATACACCGTTAGTTCCTGAACCTGAGAATAATGAACCTTGTGATGAGAAAAATGAACCGCCGTTTTTCTGGTAATAAATTCTTGGCTGTAAAGCTCCTGCTGTAGGAACTCCAGTCCCGTCTGTAATTGTAGATGTAAGCACTCTGTCAGTCAAATTGCTTGTATTGCCTAAAACTGTATAAGAAATGTTCGGTGGATTCATATCAACCGGAATACCGCCAAATTCATTAGCGCCGATATCAGGTGCTGAAGCAGGGAAACTCATATTTTCCGGGTAGCCAACGTTTGGATATCTTGCAACATTATAGTAGTCAACAGTTATAGCAGGAGATGAAATTGTTGCGCCGCCGCTCTCTAATTGTGTTGCTACTGTAGGGTCTACTTTAAGAAAATCTACAGATGAAGCTGTTGTACTTAAGAATGTAGGATTTTCTGTACCTGAGTTCGCTTCACGTGAAGCTACCAGTGTTTTAAAATCTCCTATTGTCTGAACACTGTTTGTTCCGTCGTAGAATATCAAATGTGTTGCATCAGGTGCGCCGCCATAGAATATATTTGTATTGGATGCTGCTGCATAGTTTGTTAATGTTGTGGAGCTTCTCATGTATGCTGTTGAAACACCAACACCTGCCGGTGTTGAAAGGTTTATCAAAGCATTGTTTCTTATTGTCAGCGCTCCTGTTGTTGCAGTTGCTGATGTGGTAGCAAAAAGAGCTGCTGTTGAAAATGTAGCGCCAATAGAAGAAGCATTCAGATAAACTGAGTTGTTATAAAAATTAACAGTAGTCAATGCCGTAGCAGCAGTTACGTTAATTCCTCTTACTGATGGTGCAAGAGCACTTACTGAAACAGCGTTGGGAGCTCTTAAGTCACCAACTAAATTGTTATATACATTTGCATTTCCGCTTGAAACGGTAATTCCGTTTACAAAACCTGCAGCATTAGTATTTTCGAGGTTATAAACTTTATTTCTGAAATGATTTCTATTTGTTGTAGCAGCACCTCCACTAATTATTCCTGAAACTATTCCGGTGCCTGACCCTGTCAATGTGTGAACAATATTGAGAGATGAATTAGTCGTTCCGGCCGTTCCGGATGTTCCGAAAAGTATTCCGGTGATTGCTCCGCCGCCTGTTATGTTAGAAACGGTATTGCTTGTGACAGTTGTTGTACCCGCATCAAAGTTGATACTCAAACCTATAATTGCGCCTGTGCCTCCTGTAATATTACCTACAGTATTGCCCACTACATTTTTTATTGGAGCTCCGCCGTTTGTATTGCCGACTCCGGTAACTGTAGCAGCGCCTGAAACCGTAATATTTGTGAAGGTATTATTGTTTGAATTATTAGTTGATGTAGATACGTCACTTCCGTTATCAACAAAGAATGTTACCGAACCGCCTGCACCTGTTTTGGCAAATGCGGTAACAATAGAATTATTGTTAACATTTTTTACTGAATTTGCCGGAGGTGTATTTGTATTTGCAATAAAAGTAACAGCGCCTGTCGTATTAACAGACATATTAGTAAAAGTATTATTAGATATAGATTGTGTTAAGTGAGTTCCTGCATTTGTTATAAATATGATAGCTGCTGTTCCTGCGACAGTGTGTCCGAAATTGTTAAAATCATTATTATCGATATTTAAAATTGAAGTTACTGAGGCAGAAGTTCCAAGTAAGTTGATTCCGTTTATTGCTCCTGCAATAAGACCGCTTTTTATTGATAAAGTATTATTGCTGATAGAAGTGGAAAAAGTGCCCGTAGGGGCAACTGAAAATGCCGGCATTTGAATTCCGTTTATTGTTCCAGCAGTTACACCGCCATTAGAACTTGTAATGGAATTATAATTTATGCTGTTATTTTTTGAGTTCCTTACAAGGATACCATTCACTGTTCCTGAAACGTTAGCATAACCGGAAAATGTGCCTGTTGTTCCGTAATTAGTTAATGTATTTCCTGTTCCTGAGCCGACACCGATTCTTATGCTGTCATTTTGGTCTGCAGCGGCTGTCGGACCAACAACTACTATACCATGATTAACATCTGTAACGTTATTGCTTGTAATAGTTAAGTGGCTGTTTCCGCCTGCCGTTGTTGTTGCCGTTACGGAAGAAGTTACAGTAGTTGAAGAGTGTGTTGAATTACTGTATATTCCAAATGTATTCTGATAAGTTCTGTTAAGGTCTATAGTGTTGCCTGTAATTGTATTGTGCTGAGCTCCATCTGTTGTAGTAACATATAATAAAGCTACGCCCCACTCAGTCATGGTGTTAGTTGCTGCAGCAGTAACTACGTTTGCTGCGTTTTCTTCCATTGTAAAACCTGTAATTGTAACCCAGTCCGCGCCTATTAATTTAAAGATACCGTCATTCAGAGCACCGATTGTAAGAGATGCATTTGCAGTGATTGTATTACTGTTACCCTGAATTGTCACAGGGTTTGCCATACTTGTTGTAGAAAGAACAAGTGAGCCCGCTCCGCCGATAACATATCCGCCTGCCGGTGCAGTCTGGGGATTGGCAGCGAGAAGGTTTAGAACAACTCCGCCTGATCCTACACCTACGGTGTTTAGATCAATGATTGCAGCGTCAAGTGAAGCATAATCGCCGGGTATGTTTTTCGTGCCCGACAATTGAGCGAAAGTATTTGCTGAAAAAAAAAGAACCGCAGCAATTACCATAAAAAATGATGTAAGCTTTCTCATAAAGTAAAAGAGTTAAATTTAAATTAAATAAAAAAAAAATTCAAAAAATTGTTTAATATAAATAAAGAAATATCCTAACAAAATCCTAACAAAATCCTAACAAAAACCGGAGATTGTTGAATTTGCTTTTTCTGGAATAGGTACAACTGAACAAAATAGAGCAAAAACTGTTTTAATTCAACTATATATGGATAAAAACCTCTGACATTTTTTAGTGTTTGTGATGTTAAATATTTATTATCTTTTATACTTACTTTTCCAAATCTGAAATTTCTTATATATTCGTTTTTAAACGGATTTTTTTTTATTCTGATAAATAGCAATTAATTAATTAATTTAAGGCTACTTTGCAAACAACGGAAAAGAAAATATTTATTATAGCAGGAGAATCTTCAGGTGATTTTCATGCGGCTAATGTCATCAATGAATTGAAGCGTATTCACTCTGAAATCAGCGTGACCGGTATCGGCGGTGCCGAACTGGATAACGCAGGTGTAAAGCTGGTTCATAACTTCAAAGAAATAAATTTTATCGGATTTACCAAAGTTATAAAAAATCTGAAAAAAATTACAGGTGTATTGAATGATACAGTCGCAAAAATAAAAGAGATGAACCCCGATATTGTAATTTTAGTTGACTTCCCCGGCTTTAATCTGAAGCTTGCGGAAAAAACCCGTACATTTTATACAGGAAAAATTATTTATTACATTTCCCCGCAGATATGGGCATGGCATTACAGCCGTATTAAAAAAATAAAAAAATTAATTGATAAGATGCTTGTAATCTTCCCCTTCGAAAAAGAGATGTATGAGAAAGAAGGAGTTGAATCCGAGTTTGTCGGGCATCCCTTGAATAACCGAATAAATGAATATCTGTTATCAAATAAAAAAAACGAAAGCAGGACAAAAATTGTTTCTTTAATGCCCGGAAGCCGTAAAGAAGAAATTGAAAGAATTTTCCCTGCCTTTATTGAAACAGGAAATAAACTGATAAAGGAATTCAGCTGTAAAGTAAATGTTATTTGTTCGGAGAATTTTAATTTAGATTTTTATAAAAAATTTAAAGGAACTGAGAATTTTAATTTTATAGTAAATAATTCTAGCGAAACATTATATAAGACAATTCTGGAATCTGATTTGGTAATAACAAAAATCGGCACATCCTCTATGGAGTGCGCGCTTCTTGAAGTACCCTTTATTTCCGGTTACAAAGCAGGGAGAATGAATTATCTGATTGGTAAAAATCTTGTCAGGATAAACAGTTTTGCTATGGTAAACATTTTGCTGAAACGAAACGCCGTGAAAGAATATATTCAGGATGAAATGACTCCTGAAAATATTTTTAACGAAGCTAAAAAAATCTTGACAGATAAAAAATATGCAGAGCAGATGAAGAGCGACTTTAAAGAGATGAAAAGCATTCTAACAAATAAGAATGCATCTCAAAATGCAGCTGAAATTATTTCAACTTATCTGTAATACTATTGAAAAGTTTTTTAGAATATAAGCTGTTACCTTTATTAATAAAAGTTTTAGTCAGTACGTTACGTGTAAAAATTACTAACAAGAACGCTTTAAGTAAAAAAGCAGTTTTTATTTTCTGGCACTCGCAGATGCTTGCGGGATGGAGCT
>JBHEKU010000255.1:0-6155 GCA_041859205.1 Ignavibacteria bacterium
GTTGAAAAGAGATTCCGAAATAAAATATATCAGCCCAATGATAATAACAAAAAGAAAAATAATTATAAAACTTTTCTTTATTCTCATCTTTATTTAAGTATGTACATCTTTTACGATGGCAATTTGTAAAATGTTCCGATATGAGAGAATAAAATTGGGAAAAGTGTAAAATCATTACCCCTCACAGGAGAAAAGTCGTACAATTATACTTTATACTTTATACTTTATACTTTATACTTTATACTTACTATTTTATACAAACTTCAATTCTGCTGGTAAAGCTCGTATGTAAAATTCAGCTTCTCTGTCTTTATTACTCCACGGAAGCTTACGTATTTTACATTGATGTAATCGATAACGCCTTCATTAGTATAAACATAATCTGCAATTCTCATTACATTATAGGTTGAAAACTTCAGCAGGGAAGTCTTAGACATTATCCGCTGATTTTTTATCGTATAAAAAACCTGGTCAAGCGGACTTATGCCGTTCACGGGGTCAAACACATTTTCATTGGGAGAAATGTGCACTGTATCTCCGTTGTAACGGATGTTCACAAATGCCATATTTTTATCGCTGAAGTTTACAGCTGCAAGCTTTCCGGAATTATTGAAATCCATAATGAACTTTGTTGCGCCTATCTCATCTACTCCTACGTTTGCAACGGTTAAAGTCTTTACCATATTATTTACGCCCTCATAAAAAAATCCGTACTGCTTGCGGAAATCGGAATCTTCTTTTATAGCAGTGATTGTCTTCAGATATTTATTCTCATAAATATAATCCATTCTTACTTCAGGCTGAACGTCGTTATAGTTTTTATCGATAAGCTCCAGCGTTCCTTCATTGGTATATTTAAAAATTATATTCTCATAAATATTTTTCGGAAAGGAATCTAATACAGTGTAAACAATTTTACCAAGTTTATCATAGGTAAACTTTGCAGTATCTTCAAACTGATAGTATGTTGCGATGTTTCCCTTAGTATCGTAAACCCAGTATTCAACTTTTTTACCGTCCTGGTCAGTAACTGTCACACCTGCAATTTTATTCATACGGACTTTTCGCATATCGACTTTTATCACACTATCCAGAGCAATGTTAGAAATAATCTGCAGCAGAGGCTTCTGATATTTAAAATAATCTGTGTACTGGCTTTTTACTATGGAAGGGATAAGAATAAAAATAAACAGCAAGAGAGTTAAGAACTTTTTCATTAGAATTAATTGGGATTTTTCGAATTATTTGGAATTAATGGTAAGTAAGAATTTAATACTAACTAACTTTAAAAAACATTATGATATTTTTACACTTGAAATCTATTTAACTCGATCCAACTAAATCTTACACAGTTAATTAAATAAAAATTAATGTATCAAAAGTTAATATATGAGACGCTGTTCCCTTCCTTACTAAGCTACCAATTATCAAGTCCAACTTTAGCGGGATAGGGGGTAGGGGTTGTTTAGTATCTGCTTGTTTAATAATTAAAATTTCCAGGTTACTCTCATTCAACATCTGACAGATGCAGACTCAAAATGTAAATGAAAATACATTACTATTCACATTCGCTGTTCCCCTCCTTAGTAAGGAGGGGAACAGTTCGTGTACATTACTCATAATAATTATACTCATACTCTTCTGTCCTGAGAGGCTTACCTAACGGCGATTTTACAAAAATTATTTCTATAAGTCCTTTGGAAGAATAGATATACTCTTTTGTTAAATCATCTTTATCCATATCAGCCGAAGCATTACTGTTTACTATGGAATAATAATCAATCCTCTCATTTTTAATATGGTAAGATGTTGCTTTGCTGCTAATGTTTTCAATTCGCAGATAAGAGTCTCCATAAGTAACCCTGAATAACTCCGCATCCCTACTTTCATTCAGTACACTTATCAACTCTCCGGCGTTATCATAATTAAAAAAGTATTTTGCTCCGGTTGTATCTTTTGCAAGATTCAGCAGCGTTACTTTAAAAATCTTCCCGTCTACGTACGCAAAGTCGTATAGGCTTTCAACTCCTGCCGAATCACTGTGAATACTCGCTAGCATATTATTTTCATAGGAGAGAATATAATTTATCCTCTGCCGTCCCTTGCGCAATGATGCGCTTGTCATATTGTTGTTAACGTCATAGCCGAATCTCCAGTGAGTTTCAATCATTCCCGATGTATCATTGTATGTATAAAAATCTTCAGCGAATCCGAAGTTATTTATCAAAAGTTTTCCAACCGGTTTTTTCGAATCATTACTTATCAGAACTTCTCTTACCTTATTCGAAGCCAGTATCTGCGCATCTTTAGTGAGTATAGATTTAGTCACTTCATTTTTCACAACGAAAAACAAAACTTCATCTATAACATTACTTTCATAGTACTGCGCGTTTGCAGAAAGTGGAATTAAATATACTGCAAATAAAATTATAATTGCTCTACTTATCATAGTACTCGTAAGTATAAAATGATTTCAAAGAAATTTCTCCGCGCTCTGTAGTTATATAATCTATCAGTCCGTTATCTTTGTAAAAATAATTTACAGTAGAAATTATATCGGGTATCACAGTTTCATAAGTATAAACTTTTGCGCTTAGCTGCTTAGAAGGATAAATTGTCGTCTCCTTAACAATTCTGTTTTCATTTATTTCATATTTCTTTTTTCTAAAATGTGAAGTGTTTATGCCTGTAATATTTCCCTCGTAATAAACGGAATCAAGTGTTGTTCCAAACTTTGTATCCTTTACATTTACAAGCCTGCCATCATTATTGTAATTGAATAACTGCTCTATGTAAACCGTATCCTTGTAGTTATCCCTGTACGAAATTTTTTCTATCGATGTTTCTCCGCTATTTTCTCCGTAAGCAAAAATATAATTCTCCGAAAGACCTAAGCCGAAATCGACTGAAACATAATCAAGCAAAGATTCTTTATAATAGAAATCATACACAAAGCTCATTGCCGTCTTCCCGAATTCTTTATAAAAAATTTTCTGAATTTTTGAATCCTCCGACCACTGTATTTCATAGCTTATCTCTTCGCCTTCATTATATTCGTAAGAAGAAAAATTTGTTACCCGTCCTTCTTTGTTAAAGCTCATTTTATTCAGGATTGCGCCGCTCTCATCAATAACCGAAACGGACCTTACATTATTTCGCTGCATCACCTTCGCATCCTCATTAATCACGCTGCTCATAGCGCAATCATACACCATCGTTCCGCGCACATCAGTGAAACGAAAGTACTCGTTATACTGCGCATAGCTTACCGCGCAGTTAGCAAAAATCAGAATTAAAATTATTTTGATTGTAAGAATTTTCATTAAGCTTTTTTAATGGAAATAATCATAAATATAATTCTGCCTGTATTTATTCCCGAGCATATCCTCTATGCTAACAAACTGCACTAAGCCGTTTTCATCATAGGTGAAGATCCGCGATGCGGTGTAATTTAACTCTTCACTGTGTATAATATGCTTAGTTATAATATTATCTTTCACTGTGTAAATCTCATAGCCTGATGCGCTTTTAATTTTTATTGTATCACCGCTGTAAAAAATTTCATAGAGAGGAGTAACATCACCCGTAACCCGCACATCACTCAGCCTGTTGTAAACATCATATTTGAAATTCACCGAGTAGGGGATACTGTCTCCCTGCCACAGATGCGAATCAAATCCCGTCAGCAGACTCTTATCCTTCTCATTATCATATCTCATTTCGCATTGCTCAAAGAGTTCATTTCCGTTCTCATATTTTTCATAGGAGAAAAACGCATTCCCTATATAATTTAATCTTACATCTTCCGATACTTTGCCGTCAGTATTTCTGTAAACAATCCCGGTGAGATTATTTTTAACATCGTAACCCGCCTTTATATTCTGCGGCTGCCCGTTCACAGGATATGATTTATACCCCGTCACTCTGCCCTCTATATCTATATTCGTCTCCGATAAAATATTATTTCTCTCATCCGTAATTTTTACTTTTTTAATGCTCGATTTCATCAGCTCGTTATCTTTTTTATAAACATCTTTAAAGATAATATTATTCATCAGAAAATAATCTATCGAGTTAATCTGTATCTGCTCTGCGTACTGCGCATCTGCGCTTGCACATAAGAAAGATAAAATAATTATATAAAAAATTCTAATTTTCATTTATCGTAGTAATAAGTGTAAATTATCTCATCGTGGCCGTCATGTGCTTTTTCAATAAGTCCGTTGCTGCCTATGTAAAATCGTTTCTTATCTATAATATCAGGTGGAAGCCTCTTGGATTTTGAACCCGGAGTATATTTTCCTTTTGTTCTTTTTATTGTATTTGTAATGCGATTATTTTCTGTTCTATACTCTGTGCGTGATGTGTTCGGCTGAATGATATAAGTTTTATCTTCTTCATACACTACCGAATCGAGCGTAGTACCCGTAACAATATCTTTCACCAGAGTTATCCTGCCGGCTGCATCTACGAAATATTCGTAGTAACGGTTCTGATTCGAACCCGTATTTATACTATCCTTTATACTCACAAAATTATATTTATCTGCTAAAATAATATGCGAGTCTTTGTTGTACGCTTCTGCAGGCATTGAAGTAAATGCAGCCTGCTCTATAATATTTATTCCCGAGCGCACTGTAATTTCTGTAATGTAGTCCGAGCTGTAGTTAAATTCATAGGTAATGGCAGGGGAGTTTCGTTTTAAATCCGTCATTACAATTTTTGTGATTCTCTTCAAACTATCTCTCTCTATATTTTTATTTATCTCCGGCTCTCCTCTGTAATCATAGATTATCTCACCGGATATTTTTCCTGATTTATAATTAGTCTCGCTTGCTTTTCTGCCGTCTTTATAGCTACATTCAATCTTTGTAATTTTCATTTCGGTCAACATATTTTCATCTACATCAATTAAAAATTTCATAACGTTATTATATATCATTGCAGCTTTTATATCCGAGTAATCAATGCACTCAGCATTTTGCGCCTGCGCGCTGCCGCACGTCACACAAATCATTATAACAAATATTTTAATCTTTATAAAATTCATAATCAAAGTTTACTTCTGTCTTGCTGCCGTCTTTATCTGTGTAAACAATTTTATCCGGCAGTCCGTTCTCACGGTAAAAATATTCTTCAGTCGAGTATGCCGTATTATCTTTTGAATACGATATTATCTTCACAGGACGGTTTCCCTCTATCATGCTTTCCTCACGCCAGCTGCCGTTTGTTATTTTTACTATCGTCTCACCTTTATAAATAAATTTATATCCGTACTCTGAACTTGCATCTCTTCCTATGAAGGCAAGCCGTTTATTTTCATCGTAAAGAAAGTTAGTCAGTGAAGTATCATTAGTAGTTTTCCTCACAGATATTACTTTTGATAACATCCCTTCCTCACTATAAATAACATTCATATCTTTATCAGAGCCGCTGCCGTTATATTCTTCCGATGCTTTTGTGAGAAATTTCTCCGTGTAGAAAAAATTTATTCGCTGCGGTGCAGGTATATCACTGAAAATATTTTTTAACTCTGCACCGCCTGTATTTATCTGTATCAGATTTTTATCTGCATCATAGGTATAAGCTTCTATACTTCTTTGCTTGCTCTCAGATTGTTCTTTATTCTGTCCGTTGTTCTGACCGTTGTTTTGAAAAACAACTTTAGTAACTATCGTATCCGTCAGTCCGTCACGGTTGATAAAGTATTCAATATTTCTACCCGCAACCGAAACTCTTTTTACTCGCAATTTCTTAAAAAGTTCTTCCTTCGCCTTATAAATATTTTTGTAGAGTATCTGCTTCTCAAAATAATTGTTGATACCGTAGTTCATTTTATAGTCAAGTATCTGCGCATCTGAGCTTCTGCAAACACAAAGGAAAATCAATATTAAAAAAATTATTCTAAAACTCATTTATAGCTGTTCCTGTAAAATTCATATGATTCTATTTTTATGCCCGGTTCAGTACTTTTACAGACTTTTGTAAAAAAAACTTTTTCGTTTTCATCCATCACATCACAGGTAAAATCATACATTACATGTCTGTCGTTATATGCTTCTATTGAGTACCGGTCACAGTCAGTTATTGCCATAGTGAAAGGTGTTTTTCCCTGCAGTGAGTATATCGAATAGTTTTGTTTGAAATGTTTGAAC
>JBHEKU010000325.1:0-3052 GCA_041859205.1 Ignavibacteria bacterium
TTCCGCACAAAAACAAATTATTCAATTAGGAACTGCACTTTATAATATTACAAATTCCAAAACGTCAAGAACATCCAGATCTTACAATATAAATTTTGTAAATTCTTTACCCGTAATTTTCAGAATTGGCGCAAGTCATCAAATGAAATTTTTGGATAAAGATGCTTTAAAAGAAAGTGATTTATTTTCTTTATTTTCTCATTTTGAATATGAAAAAATTACAAACTCAAGCTTTGATGCTGTATTCAAAATCGGCGAAGAAATTTCTGTAAGAGAGATTTTTTACTTGAGGGCTGGTTATTATTATTCAGAAGTAGGAGATAATAGTTATGGAGGAGGCTATCACTCAGAATTCACTGCAGGTGCAGGTGTGAATATTCCGGTAAGTAAAATTATGAATATGAAAAAATCTCTGAATATTAAGTTAGATTTTTCAAGTATTGGAATGCCTGAAGAGCCAAAACACTATTATTCTAATCTGGCAAGCGGAGATTTCTTCACAAACAATAATACTCTAACTTTAGGGCTGAATATAAATTATATTCCTTAATTAACCCAATATCCCTATGAAAATCATATCGCTATGCATTATTATTTTTTGTTCAAATATTTCTTACTCACAATTAGGGCATGGGAGAAATATTTATTATGGAGCCCTATCAGACCTGTATCTTAACCGGCAGCCAAGTCCTAAAGCTGAGGCAATGGGTAACGGACTTGTGGCAAATTCTGATGGCGACTTTGGTTCTTTTTACAATCCCGCGCTTACAAGTCTTACTAAAGGTATTAATTTTAATTCATCTTATTCGGAACCGAAAACAGGGAAGTCCTCATTCAATTTTATAGGGCTTTCATATACAAATCAAAAATCGGGGAGCTTTGGCATAAGCAGATATTACTGGGGAAAAGATGAGAAAACTTCTCTGGACCGTGGAGTAAAAGGTAAAGTCTACAATGCGATATACAGAATTAACTATTCCAAAGAAGTAGTAAAAGATTTTTTTGCAGGGGTAAATGTAGGAGTTTATCATATCAGCTATTACCCTGATGCATTTATCGGAATGCGTGTAGGAACTGAGTATGAATATTCTGTTCACGATGACGGAGTTACTTTGGATTTCGGGTTGCTCAAGAAATTTACTCTAGACAATAATTCAAATAAAAATTTATCACAGACACTCCAAATAGGTTCTTCGATTTATAATATAACGGGCTCAAAAGTTCATTACGTAAATTATGTGCCGGTCGAAGAGCCATTGCCGGTTATTTTCAGAATCGGTGGAAGCTATGCCTTAAAAATAAATGACGGAGGTATAAAAACGAGCAAAGAAATGATTTCATCATTTACACACGTTGAGTTTGAAAAAGTATTAAACTCAGATTATGATGCAGTTTATAAAATCGGTGAAGAAATTTTAATTTATCAAATTATTGCACTAAGAGCAGGTTATTATTATACTAAAATCCGCGATGAAATTGGTTACTCCTATTATTGGGATATTGTGCCTAAAACACAATCCGATTTTACACTTGGAGTTGGGTTTCAGATACCGATGAATAAAATTTTCAAATTCACCGCTCCGTTAACTTTAAAAATAGACTATGTGAGTATGGAACCGGGATACACAAGATATCCTTCGTCTTTGGATAAATTTTTCACATTGGCTTTAAGTATCAATTATAATCCTTTATAAATAAATTTCTCCCTACATATAGGGAGAAATTATTTTTTATTGCAAAAAATGATTTGTATATTTATTGGAAATATGGGGCACCGCGTCCCGACTGAGTCGGGACAGCGGAGCGATAAAATAATTCGCTACCGCGAATTATTTTATCTGCACCGTCCGAACCTGCGGTTCGGGCGGCGCCCCATAGCTAAGCTTAATCCCCCTGAAACCGGATGGAGCTTAGCACAAAATGTGATTTGCCGTGGCGAATTACATTAAAAATTTTGTGAGTTTTTTGTGGCAGAATAAAATCCGACTGTTTCCCGACTTTTTGACTTTTACAATAATTTATAATTCAGAATTCATAATTCAATTTTATTTTGCAGAAACCCGTCAAAAATTCATCAAAAAATCAGTTGTTAAAAAAATTCTGACTGACTAAAAATGCACCTTTTATAAGCTTCAATTTATTATGATAATTATCACTTGCAATTTAAAGAGATTTAAGCCATATTTGTTTAAGGTTAATTAAATAAAGTATATAATATATGGCACGAGCTAAAAAACTAACAGAAAAGCAGGATTTGATCCTTAACTTCATAGAGAAATTCTCTATTGATAATCCTTTTCCTCCTACACTTAAGGAAATTGCTGAGGAATTTAAGATCACTCTTGGTACTGTGCAGGACCACGTTTTCGCCATTGAGAAAAAAGGCTTTATAAAAAGATACCCTGATGTAGCCCGCGGATTTAAAGTTACCCGCCCGGGTGATAATAAAATGCAGGATATGGCAGATATGATACCGATTTATGGAAACGTTGCTGCCGGTGACCCGATCTTCGCGCAGGAAAATATTCAGGGATATGTTACCATGGAAAAAAATAAGGCGGGGCATACAATTCACTTTGCTCTAAGAATAAAAGGGGAAAGTATGAAAGATGCCGGTATTTACGATGGTGATATTGTGATTGTGCGCAAACAGGAAGATGCAGATAACGGCGATGTTGTTATTGCTTTATTGGATGATGAAGCTACCTGTAAGACTCTGAAAAAAACAAAAATTAAAGCTTACTTAGAAGCAGCTAATCCGAGATACAAAGCTATAATGAACAGACCTTTCAGTATTATTGGAAAAGTAATCGAATTAAGAAGAGGATTTGTAGCGTAAATCAATTAGCAATTAGCAGATGGCAATTCGCATTTAGCAATCATAATTCATAATTCATAACTGATTAAAGGCCGACTCTTTTAAAAATAAAATCTATGTTCTTTTTTGATTTTGAATAATCGAAGATATCAGTAAGTTCTTTTTCGGTTAAATATTTTTTAACTTCATTATCGTTCTTTAATAAATCAAAGAAACTGATTTTCTCTCTCCAGC
>JBHEKU010000327.1:0-3430 GCA_041859205.1 Ignavibacteria bacterium
ATGACCGTCAACAGTTATGTACACAACGTTCCTGTCAAATCTGCTTGGCTCAATGCTCGATATGCATAAGTACCTCGGCAGCCCGCTTATATTTGCTGCAACGTTTCTCCATGTCTTTCCTTCGTTCTCAGATATCTGCACGTTGCCGTCATCGGTGCCTACAAATAATAAGTCCTTATCTATCGGAGACTCTGCTATAGTAAATATCGTACAATGATTTTCCGCTGATGAATTATCCACACTCAATCCTCCCGATTCATCCTGCTTTAGTTTCTCAGGGTCGTTCGTTGTCAGGTCACCCGATATCCTCTCCCAGCTATCGCCTTTCGTTGTCGAGCGGAATAAATACTGCGAGCCCATATACAGCACACCGGGATTACTCATAGGCATGTATATCGGTGTGTTCCAGTTAAATCTTAACTTCTTCTCACCCTTCAGCGGCTGAGGTCTTATATCTTTATTTTCATTCGTTGCCTTGTTCACTCTGTTTATATTGCCGCCCTGATATTCCCAGTAAATATAATTTTTATCACTGTAATCCGGCTGCACCCAGAAGCCGTCTCCGAAGCCAATCGGTTCCCAGTCCTTTGCTCTTACACCGCCCGGCGCGCTTGATGGTCCCACCCACGAGCCGTTATCCTGTAAGCCGCCGTAAATATTATACGGCGATTCCATATCTACAGCAACATGATAATACTGCGCAAGAGGAAGGTTATTTAAAAACATCCAGTTGTTTCCTTTATCAAATGACATATACACTCCACCATCTGTGCCCATAATCATATTCGATGAGTTGTTCGGATTTATCCACAAAGCATGTATATCAGAGTGCACCCATCCGCCTTCTGTAGATGCATCGAACCACGATTCACCCGCATCATCACTTATCGATAAATTAAATGCAGGTCTGTATAATCTGTTCGAGTTCGTCGGGTCAACCGTCAGCAATGAAAAATAAAAAGGTCTTGCCGTTACATTTGATGACGAACTTTTCTTCGTCCAAGTCTCTCCGCCATCAGTTGATTTAAACAGAGCAGTATTCTTTGCCTCTGCTATTGCATAAATTATTTTTGAGTCAGATGGTGACATTGCTAAAATTATTCTTCCCAGTATTCCGTCAGTAAATCCTTTATCAATTCTGTTCCACGTTGCGCCGCCGTCAGTGCTTTTATAAAGTCCGCTGCCCTGCCCGCCTGAGCTGAACGACCACGGCTTTCTTCTGAAATCCCACATCGAAGCATAAATTATATTCGGGTCCTTCGGGTCAACCATTACATCTGCGCATCCTGTCTTATCATCAATAAATAAAATCTTGTTCCACGTTGCGCCGCCATCCATAGTTTTGTACAAGCCTCTATCGGGCGAGTCCCCCCATAGCGGTCCCGGCGCTGAAACATAAACTATATCCGAGTTAGTCGGGTCAATTATTATTCTGCTTATGTGCTCCGTGCCGTCAAGCCCCATTTTCTTCCACGTCTCGCCGCCGTCAACAGTTTTATAAATTCCGTCGCCGACAGATACGCTGTTACGCATATTCGATTCGCCCGTTCCTACCCATACAGTTTCAGGATTCTTCTGGTCAATTCTTAAATTGCCGATTGACTGAGTGTGCTTATCGAAGACGGGCTTCCAGAGCGTTCCGCCTGTGATAGATTTCCACACGCCGCCTGCCGCTGAGCCTACGTAAATAATACGGCTGTCTTTATTGACAGCGTCAATTGCAGTTACTCTTCCGCTCATTACCGTCGGGCCGATATTGCGACCTTCGAACATTCCGAACGTAGAAGATGTAACCTTTACTTGTGCAAATAAATTAGTTGAAATACATAAGATGAGAAAAAGAACCGAGAGTGCTCTTCGCATAAAAATTGAGGTTTGTTATTAGATTTTAATTTATACGTAAAATATCTTAAAAGAGTTAGAAAAGGGAGAGAAAAAAGTTGGGGGTGTAATCATCGACTGTTGTAGGTTTTTATAGCAATAATATCCTTTTCTAATAAGTCTAAAAAAGAATCAATCCACTTTTCTACTATATTTTCATTTGTGTAAAAATAGTTATCATTCTTACTGGTCCAGCAATTTTGCCAATCTAAATCAATATTAAAAAAATATTCTTCTGATTTCAATTTGTAAAAGCCAGGATCATCATAGTAATTTCTAGAAGGTTTCCTTGCATTTATAAAAATACTAAGTTTTGCTTCAGATAAAGTATTACGAAATCTAGGAAACCATTGAATATAAAGATTGTATCCGTAAGAACTCAATTTTATCCCACTCTGTACAGACTCATGTGTAAAAGGAAATTGAGATATTTCTTTTTTCAAACCTTCATATCTTAATTTTGAATACTCAAGTAAGTTATTGAACTCTTGGTTTGCAATTTCTACTGCTTTTCCATTTTGATCGTTTAATAAATTTAGAATTTCGTTTTTCTTTTTGAAAAGTTCGTTTAATCGGGCGGATTTTTCTTCGATAGTTTCTTTAGTAAGTTCTTTCCCACGTTCTTTAATTCGTTGCTCTATGATCGCAGCAGCTGATTTATTACCAAAAGTATCCAAATCAAACCAAATTCTACTCCTATCAATCCATAATGGAATATTCTCGAATGTATCTAAAGGAATAAAAATTAAAAATCCTTGCCCTTCAATTAGAAATCGATTTTTTAAAGCTCTTTCTTCGACTCTCGTCCAATTAGTATTTCCCCAGCTTTTTCTATAGAAAACAACAACTACTCTAGATTCTTTTTCAAAAACATCATGAAATATGTTGATACCATCTTTACCAACTAACGCTGTTTGATTTTCCGCATATAAAAATACTTTTACGCTTTTATTCAAGTAAGACCTAATTTTCTTAACTAACGTAAGATCTTCTTGCAAAAAACTAAAAGCAACATCATATTTATATTCAATATTCATTTTATTATCGTGTAATTTTTCGTGCCAATGCAACAATAAATAAACCATTTAATATAATACCCAAAACAATTTCTGATATAAAAATTATCATAGAAAAATAATTATCTTTTGGAATAATGGTTACGTCTTTAATCTGATAAAATCCAAAGGAAGTAAATGTAAATATACTAAAGTAAAAATTTTGCAGAAATGAAGAAGCTGTAGTAAGTTCAAAACAATTGTATAACACTCCAAAAAAAATCATTGCAAAAATAATCGTAATAATTATCCGAAAGGGTTTTTCTCCATAGCCGGCAGTGTAAAAATTTATTCTATTTAATATTCCTTTTATATATAAAAGAAATTTCCTTTTTAGGGACCGCGGTTCATTGAGAGTTAAATGATCCATTTTGTAAGATTGATGTATTCTATTTAGAAATTCTAAAGTACAATCGAATCCTCCAGTTGCAACAAAATTCAAACTCATAAATCCTTCCGTATACTTCTGATAATAGTAATAATTCCCGGCATTT
>JBHEKU010000253.1:0-4140 GCA_041859205.1 Ignavibacteria bacterium
TTACTTATCCCAATAAGTGGATTTGGGGCATTTTTATGGGATGGGGTCTATGTGGGAGCAACAGCATCCAAAGCGATGCGAAATGCGATATTCATAGCCACATTTGGATATTTTATTTTATACTTTTTACTGGAACCAGTATTAGGAAATAACGCTTTATGGATGGCATTGTTACTATTCTTATTATTACGAGGAATAGGAATGAAACTAATGGCCCGGAACTACATTTATGGGAAATAATTTTTTAATTTTGGGTATTGGGTTTTGGGTATTAGGTTTTGGGTATTAGGTTTTAGCTATCAGGTATCAGCTATTAGTTGTTTAAGGGTTTAACGCTTCGCTGTTGAAAGGTTGAAAGGTTTAATCGCTTCGCTGTTTAAGGGATTAAAAGTTGAATCGCCCTAAACCTTTAAATTCGTAATTTGAAATTCGTAATTCGTAATTGTATGAACTATTTCACTAATAGCATTTTTTTAGCCTGCGTAAAAGATGGAGTCGACAATCTATAGAAATAAACTCCCGATGAAAAATTGGGGTTCGCAGCAAAATCTATTGTATGTACACCTTCAGTTATCTGTCCGCTTACCAATAATGCAACAGAGCGGCCGGTAATATCAAAAACTTCTAAAGTAGTGAATTCAGGCTTGGCAAGGCTGAAAATAATTTTAGTAGTTGGATTAAACGGATTTGGGTAATTCTGATTTAAATAATATGTGTTAGGATTTTCAATCGGATCAGTGAATGTATACTCATCATAGGCAATTTTTGCATTTACTTCTATCTCAGCAAGTCCGGCAACATGTTTGTTTAGTATATTTCCGGAGAAGCTCTTTATCAATACTTTCATCCTATCCATTGGAACAATTGTATCAAACTTTATAAGCAGACCATCAGAATTTAATCTGCCTGTAGATGGAATATGTTTGGACTGATGTCCCTTGTAGTAGCAGAATATTTCGCAGTCGTTTACAATTATATTGGTGCTTGTTATAAAATTCGGAAGCATATTGTACAGCTTCAGCCTTCTTGCTTCAATTGGGATTTCCCATTTTAAATCAACAAACTGGCTATCGGCTGAATTTGCAATCCAGTTAACTGAAAGGCTAGTGTTCTTTGCTCTTCTGTCTACAACGTTCTGGCCTTTGAATGAAGGGTCGTTATTATATACACTGCTTGCTGTAACAGTTGCTGATGTTGAAAGATTTGTAAATCCGCCTTCTGAAATAGAGGTTGCAACCGGAATTTGAGTATGGCCTACGTGGCATCCGACGCATTTTGTACCTGAACCCTGAGCGCCGAAATTAAGTCCCATAACGTGGGCAATATTGCCCTTGGGATTTACTAAAACTTTGCCGGTACTATCGACCATTTGTTCGAACATCGGAACATTGGCAGGAATATCGCCCTGAGCTATTTTGCCGTCAAAATCGAGGTCTATCTCTCTGAATAAAATCGGGTAGTCAAGACCGTCCGGGTCCTGTCTCTGGAAGTTCAGGAAGAACTGAAACTTAGCCTTCTTCTTAATCGGAGGAGCGTCATCGATAGGCATATCAACGGGAGCATTTGCATAAACATTCAGGCAGTCAAATCTGAAAAGTCCGCCCTGAAAAAATGTGTTTGGGTCAGTAGTCGGGGGTACCCGGCTTGTATCATAGTCATCAAGTCCAATTCGCAAAGGCGGCAGAACTCTTGGTTTAACTACTTCGGCATTAAGTTCAAGCTTTCCGGGAATATCAAGGAAAGGACTTATAATGTGAGAGCTTAAGTCGTATGTATATAAGGCGAAATCTGCATTTAAAGGAGAAACAGCATAGGAGAAAAGAACCTCTCCTGATGACAATTCCACAGGATCAGTAGCATAAGGTCCTGCATAAGTATAAGAAGATGTATTGGAGTATAAAGAGGTCATCGTATCGACACCAATCAGACTTTGAAAATTTGAAAGGCCCTTTTTAGTAAGTCTTATTCCCGGGCTTCCGCTTGTCATTGTCATAGAGCGGTCAGGAGTAAATACCGTCAGAAGGCTGCCGTTAGACATTACTCTGCCTCTGTAATTATTAATTGTTAATCTGGTGCGGGGGTCGCCGGCATAAAAACGTAATTCATCGGCATCAGTGATACAGCTCGCTATTTGCCAGACGTTTCCGAAATCCGGAGATAGTGCATAAGCATCGTCACGGGTAATATGGTTTTCCGTTAAGTTACTTGGTCTGTCAATATTCTGCCACCAGCGGGAGTAAATAATTGTACCACCGACAGGGTCTATAGTCGGCTTTTCGCCGCTGTTGCGTTCTGTTGTTACACGCTTTATAAATGTGCTTAATGTATCCGTTACAAAAAGATTTGTTGCAGGATATCCGCTCATAGAAAGAGTAGGGTATCTGGTAGATGCGAACAATACTCTGCCGTCAGGTAAATAAATAGGATCTATATCTTCGTATTGAACAAACTTACTTGCTGCCGGTCCGAACTGGTCAAGACTTATATTTCTGTTGCTAAAGGTTAGTTTTTTAAAGCCTGTGCCGTCTTTGCGAATTTCGTAGATTCGCCATGAGCTGTCCCTGCTTTCAACGCCTGAAAAAATGATTTTATTGCCATCGTAGCTAACTGAAGGCTGCTGAACGTCGACTAAGCTGATTCCGTTAAAAATTTTTGTGCTGTCTATTAAGGTAGTTAAATCGCCGTTAGTCTGGCGGATGATTAGTTTACCTCCGGTAATTGCAAAGCGCCCATAAGGTCCTTGTCCCGGTATAAGAGTTGTCTGTGGAAATAATACATTGCCGTTGCTGACCATGTTTCGTGATACGAAGACAACGGGATACTCTTCAGCAAAAGCACTAATGCTGAAGGATTGAAGTACAAGCCCAATTAATAATAGCGTATATAACTTTTTCACTTTTTGAGATGAGTTTTTTGTTACAAAATGCCTGTTTGCTTATTTTCTGTAACAAGTATTAAGTTATAAAAATTTACTTTTTAATAAAATATAGAATTGTAGTATTTTAGAAACGCTGAAAATTCAGTTGCAGTATACAAATACCAATAAAAGTTTTAATATTGATTTACAAACTGCGTTTTTATAAGTTTCCATACTTCTATAATAACCCGCTCTAATAAATTATCTTATATAATGAAAAAGTCTATATCCGTAATATGCTCTTTTCTTCTTTTACTATTTACACAGTTATCATTTTCACAGGGATTAAATTCAATTCTCGCCCTTGACGCAAATAATGTAATAACTGTTGGCAGTCAGGGCAAAATATTAAGGTCATCTAATGCAGGTATTACATGGACAAGATATACAATAGGTTCTGCTGACTATAAATGTATTTCTACTATTGGCAGCGACGTATGGATTGGCGCAAGTGACGGAAAGGTATATAAAACAACAAATGTCAATTCACCTCTAACAGGTTATTCAACAGGATTAACTTCCGTTAACGGAGTAAGCTTTGCAAATTCTTCAACAGGTTATGCATGCGGAAATGCAGGTGGAATTTATAAATCAACAGACGGCGGATTAACCTGGATTTTAAGAAATTCGGGCGTCGGGAATGTAAAACTTAATGCGATAGATTTTCTCGATGATGCAAACGGAATTGCAGTTGGTGATAACGGTTCCGTGTATTGGACAAGTACCGGCGCTTCAAGCTGGTCTGCATTAACTTCGGGCACAAACAGAAATCTATTAGCTGTTAATTTCTATGGCTCAAACGGAGCATATATAACAGGGGAGTGGGGAGTAATTCTGAAATTTACGGGAACCCTAACTCTTACATCAGTTAAATCCAGAATAACATCAGATATAAGGAGTATTTCCGGAACAAGCGCAGCTGATATTCATATAGTCGGCGGCGGCGGATTTATAAGAAATAATAAGAATTCAAGTAATGAGTTTCTGAATTTTGAAATGAATCCTGTAATGACAAATTTAGTTAGTATCAGCTACCTGAATTCTACTACGGGCTATGCAATAAGCAGTAACTATGATGGAATAATTAAAACAACTAATTCAGGACAGTCATGGGAATTTACTTCAGGTAATTCAATGAGTATTGCATGGGTGCCGAAAGTTACAGGACTTGTAGAAGGAATTGGAAATAATCTTTGTACTGTGCCGCAAAACCGCGATGAACT
>JBHEKU010000252.1:0-3076 GCA_041859205.1 Ignavibacteria bacterium
TCCAGACAGATGAAAATTCTGGACAGTCAGCATATAGATTTGTTGCAACAGGCGGAACAGATCCGAATTATGTAGCGGATCCTTCATATGCTCCATATATCATCAATAAACAAATTGGTTATATATATCAGGATAGAAAAAAAGTTCCTTTCAAGGTATTTGAAGTTGATCCTCTTACAAATGCCGAAGTAAGACAGTTAAACTGTGCATTTGTTGAAAACAACGATGTAAGACCTATAGGTCTTGTTGATGGAAAATGGATGCCTCAGTCTGATACATCTGGAAGCGGTGAAAGATTGTATATTTTCGGTTCAACTTATTCCGAATCAGATTTAACTCAATATACTTCATTGACTGCTTTCGCAAATAACCTTTACGTACGCCAGGGAACTACTGATGTAATGTACGTCTGGGCTCCGCGTTCAATTAACGCCAGCTCAAAGTGGACAGCAGGTGATCAATTCACTATCTATCCTTATACAGTAACACGACCTGGAGTTGTGTATGAATTTGATTCAAGACAACCGTTAATTGGAAGTATTACAGTAGCTTCTGAAAAAGGTGCGTTAAATGATATCAGAGTTGTACCAAATCCATATTATGGTTACAATGTTAATGAAAAATCTTCTACTCAAAGATTCGTAACGTTTAGAAAACTACCGATAAATGTGACAATCAGAATTTATACATTGAATGGTGATCTAGTAAAGAAACTTGTCAAGAACGATCAAAATTCAACTATGAACTGGGATCTGAAAAACTTAGATGATATACCGGTTGCTTCGGGATTGTATCTTGCATTAATAGATGCTCCCGGCATTGGTCAGAAAACTATGAAACTGGCAATATTTACACCTGAAGAAAGAGTAGATTTCTAAGTTATATTAACTTCCTGCATCCTCTTCAACTCAGGGGATGCAGGTAAATCTTAAAAGGAGATTAAATAAAAATGAAATTTTATATAAAAATAATATTAATTCTAATAGCAGTCAGTTTAGCCTATCAAGACGGCTATTCGGGCCCAAAAAAGAAATTCGGTACTTTGGCTGCTCCTGAATTGCTAATCCCTATCGGATCTTCAGGTACCTCACTTGGAGGATCTAATTTAGCAACAGTTAGCGGTATTGATGCAATGTATTGGAATCCAGCCGGACTATCACAGTTGAGTTCAAAAAGCGGTGAAGTTATGTTCTCCTCTATGAATTACCTTGCAGATATAAATATGAACTATTTTGCCGGTGCTGTTAAAGTCGGTGGATTAGGTACTGTAGGTGGTTCAATCAGAACCATGACATTCGGGGATGAACCTGTAACAACTGAATATGCCCCTGAAGGCACAGGTGCTACATTTTCTCCAACCTATATAGTTGGTACTCTTAGTTTTGCAAGAGCAATGACCGATAAGATTCACTTCGGAACCACACTTAAACTTATCAGCGAACAAATCGCTGAAGTAAGCGCTAGTGGTTTTGCATTTGATTTCGGCCTTCAATATGTTGCCGGAGTAAGTGGACTTAGATTCGGTATCGCTCTTAAAAATCTCGGCAGCTCAATGAAATTTAATGGACCTGGATTAGACAGAACATTCACTGAAAATGGTTTAACAACAGTAAGAAGAGTAACTTTGCAAGAAGCTGACTTACCGACGAATTTAGAAATCGGTTTGGGTTATTCTACAACATTTTCAAAAAATAATAATCTTGTGCTTTCAACAACTTTCCAAAACTCAAGCTTCTCTTCAGATGAATATAAATTTGGTTTAGAATATAACTACAACCAAATGGTATTCTTAAGAGGTGCATTTACAGTTTATCCGGATAACACCGATATAGACGACACAAATAAAAATTTATTTGGACCAGCATTCGGTGCGGGTCTAAAATATCCTTTTGGAAGCTTGACTTTAGGTTTTGATTATGCATACAGAGTTATCAACGAATCAGGTTTCAATTCTACAAATCAATATTTTACACTTAATGTAGGATTCTGATTATTTGTTTACTAATTTACTTTAAGGTAATCCTGCATATGCAGGATTACCTTTTTTTTTAAACTATCACATTATGCGCTCACTATTAATAGTAGTTTTTTCCCTCTTATTAATTCAGAATTCATTCTCAGTTACCGGAGATAAGTTTTACTTTGATTGTTCAGCGTCCGTTTTCAGAGGCTCCGAAGGGAAAGATTTTATTGAATTGTATTACGCTGTATACCAAAAATTCTTAAAATTCACTTATAACGGTAATGGAGGATATTCAGCAGATGCTAAGCTGGATGTTTATATTTTTAATAAAAATTCGTCCGTCCTATTATCTGAAAATTCTTATAAAATTCCCACAGAAGTAAAGGACACAACAGCTGATTATATTAAGAATAAAGTAATCGGCCAGATTAATTATGAATTGAAATTCGGAGAATACAGAATGATGGTCATTGCTTCCGACTTTAACAATCCTTCAGTTAGAGATAGCATAGACTTTGATATATTAGTGGAAGATTTTAGCGACCAGGTAAAAGTAAGCGATATAGAACTTGCTACTTCTATCAGCAAATCCAGTGATACCAAAAGTTTATTTTACAAAAATACTCTCGAAGTAATTCCAAATGCTGCAGGGCTATACGGAAAGAATGTTAACGAACTTCATTACTACACTGAGTTATATAATCTTACTGCAGCAAATGTATCTGATGAATTTACAATAAGAAGAAGAGTTCTTACGACTAATAATTATGAGTTAATCGTTTCTGACAAAAAATTAAAAAGAAGTGGAGATTCAAGAGTTGAAATAGGGATGTTTAAAATCGATACTTTAAAAACAGGCGGTTATATTCTTGAGTTAAGCCTTATAGATGAACCCAAAAATATTAAAATTGTTAAAACAAAAAAGTTTTTCCTTTATACATCACCTGACGATAGCCAAAGCTCGGATATAGGTCAGCAGGATTATTTAAAATCTGAATACGTGATTTTAAATGAAAAAGATTTAGATGAACTTTTTGAAAAAATGATTTATATTCGTACCGATGACGAAACAAAAAAATACCGGGAATTAACCACTCTTGAAGAAAAAAGAAA
>JBHEKU010000006.1:0-4779 GCA_041859205.1 Ignavibacteria bacterium
TTTTTACCATCTAATTTTAACGGATAAACTCCATATTCCAAAGACTTATCAAAAAAGAAATTTATCTTGGTAGCTTCTTTTTTAGCTGCTAAATCGTTAAAATTTTTCTTAGATGTTATTAACCCTTTCTTTATTTCTATAATTCTATCATTTTCATTTAATGGTATTAAATTTTTATTTAATCCATATCCTATCAAAATTTCTTTCCTATTTGCAAATTCGTCTTGGTTCTTATATTTTCTACCCGGAAATGCTACTAAAACACGATTAATATTTTTCATTTGATATGTTTATTATTTTTTATAAATATCAAAATAGTTTTCATCTACTCTTGTAGCTTCTAAATTATCAAAGTAATTATAAAATGGAAAATTTGTAAACTTTTCATTTATACAAGAGAAAATTAATTTTCTGCATAAGATTAACATTTTTTTATATTCACCATGAAGTTCTTCTGAAAAACTTAAGGAATCATTGAAATGTGTTAACTCATTTCTGAATTCTGTAATATGCCACTTTAATTTCTTAGAGTTTTTTGCTCCATTAAAACGAATTTCAATTTTTTTCATATTACAAGCGGATAGAATCAAATCTTCGCCTTTAATTCTATCGGCAGGATTAACTATATGCTTGGAAACAGCTTCAAGTAAAAAATATCCATTTAAAAATTTAGCATCAAACAATTCTAATTGAATACAATTACATAAAGAATAAATAAAATTTTTCATTCTAGTTTGATCTTTGGAAGTTAGATTCAAATAAGAATTGCATAATTCTGAAAACGCATCCTGATTAAAAATTTCCCTAAATTTTGAATACAATTGCCAATCATTTACAAAAAAGTTATCTCCTAAATATTTTCTATAATCCCTATAAAATTGATTAGAAACGGGTTCTTTTTTTAAATTTTCACCATAAGTACTTGAGCCATTGCATTGAATTCGTCTATTTATGATAAGAGTTATGATTACGAATATTTTATCTACAATAGTACTTATTTTATTAACTTGCTCATAGTAATTTTCTTTGGAGTTCAATTCTTTTTTAATATCTAAAAACATGTCAATATTTAGTTTATGGTTCAAATCATCCATACCAAATAATTGAAAATACTCTTTAAATCTGAAATTGTAATCTAGTACATTAAATTTGAAATCCTCATTATCCAATGAAATTAGATTTTCCTCTATTTTTCCAACATAATTTATTGGCCTAGCAAATAACGAAATAAACGGTGTATTAAATCTAATTTCCAACATACTTTCTTTATCAGTAGATGATTCATTAGAAAATTTTAATATATTAATTTTGAATAGGAGTGAAAAATATTCGTCAACAAAGGAAATATCAGATTCAGGTCCTTTAATAACACCTTCTATGTAAAATTCTGTGCCAGTTGAAAAAATAAAAGGACTATTGCACTTTATTAGTTCTCCGAATAATAAACCAGATTCGCTCTTAATTTTAAAATATCCTTTTTGACTTTTTGGTAAATCGCTATACTCACAAAAGCATTCAACATTTTCAAACCTTCCTAATTCTCCTAATTCTATAATCTCTAACGATCCTATCGTGTTATATTTCTCTAAGCCTTCCATAAAAGTTATTACTTTAAATTTACAAAATTATTTATTCTCATGTTCGGAAAAGGACAACCATTGTGTAGCGCTCTGTGAGCTTTGCTCAAACCTTAGCATCTTTGCGGGTAAATTCAATTCCTTTTTCATTCATAATTCTGTATTCTGAATTCATAATTAAAATCCCCTATACCTATTAATAGGCAATAATTCTTTTGCATAAATTTCCTTTCTTATAGTATTAGGATAGTGTTCGAGTTTATAAAAATCCGTCACAGCTTTTTCATCTCGCTCCCGGCAAAAGCTGAACAAGAAAGACGTAGTATTAATCTAATTTTTAAACTTCATGTTTTAGAAATCAATACAAACTTTGAAGTTAAATCAATACTGAAAGATTAATATAAATATTATTAACTTTATTTCGTATCTAATTTTTCAACAAAGATAATTTCATTTACTCTCGAACATTGGATTTTCCTGGTATAATATTCATAGAAAGAAAACAACCAAACTATGAATAAATACCTCGTAACAATCCCATACGATTGTGTTCAATACGGAAAAATGTCATGTTACATTTACGCTGAAAATGAAGCTGATGCAATTGACTTAGCATATGAAAGTGAAAACCGCTTATCAGAAGAATACGAAGACGGTGACCAGGATGGAACTAACTTCGATTTCGATAGCGCCCGAATAGAACTAAATGAGGAAGATGTGACTCCACCTATCGTTCATCCAGTATTCAACACTCCAAAGCACACACCCTACGAAAAACTCCCGGATTACTTCCTCGCTGAACTGCAATTAGTTTAAAATTATATTTATCCTTTTCACTTAACACTAAATTCAAACTATGAATAAATATAAATTTCGGCTTCCATACGATTATGTTAAATCCGGAGAGGTTGTAGGGTATGTTTATGCAGATGATGAAGAGCAAGCTTTAGATAGGTAGCATAATACTGATTATTGGGTAGAAGAAGAGCATATTGATAGGTATGACGGCGATACAAATTATGACCACAGCGAAGTGGAGTTGGATGAAGAGGAGGAAGATGTTGATTATGATTATGGACTTTCATACGATGACAATAACCAATCTATCTCACAAGGCACAATAATAGAAAATGACATCCTTCCATCATATTTCTTAGCCGAGCTGCATTTGGTTTAAGAAACATTCCTTCATTCTATTCCAACATCCATTCAATCAAATTTTAAAATATAAAGTAATGAACAAATATTCATTTGATTTGCCCTACGATTATACTCAGTATGCAAGTGTTAGAGGTTTCGTGTATGCAAATTCAGAAGATGAAGCGCGGGAAAAGGCAAGACATTCAGAGAACTGGTTTGACGAAGAATTTGAGGACTCTGATGATTCAGGAGATTCTTACTATAATTACGAAGAATTAGAAGTCGAACTCGATACAGCAAATGTAACACATGCTCCAATATCAACAATGGCTACTTCAAACAATAATCCTTATCCTGAATACTTCTTAGCGGAACTTCATCTGGTGTAATTACTAAATCCATCATACTTCACTTACTATCCATCGCTCATATCTTTAACAGCAATTAAAAAATTCAAAAAGTATTTAAAAACATTTTATAAACTTAAACCATATAAGGAACAAACTCATGTCCTGGAATTCAAACCAAAACGGCGGCGGCAGTCAAGCTTCCAACAGAAAAAATGTAAGATGTAATAACCAAGACTTCGATATCACAGGTCTATCAGGTGTTGCGCTTACTGACAGACTCAAAGCTATTGCCAGAGATAACGATATATCGAAGTTTGATATATATGATTCTCAAAACACCAACCTCGATGCAACTCAGATTGAAGCAGGTAACTTTACCGGTGACTTAACTATAGTCCGCTTCAACGTTGCAGCTGCTTAAATTTGTGACGGTCAAGTTTAGCATTAACTAGATCTACTCAGTAGTACGCCAACAGGTATTCTCTTTCTAAAAAAATCCTTATCAGAGTTTGATAATTTTAATATAGAATGAATTATCACTACTCATTGCTGATTTTATGAGGGAATACCTGTTTTAATTAAATCCTATTGTAATCTCTTCAGTATTAAAAAATTCCAAGAAAACATAATCAATTAACAAAAAATGTATGTCTTCAAATCAATCAGTACAAGAAAACCCAACGGCTCCCCGGGTCCCAAGTCAGTTGAACACTTCATTCTTTCAAAGAGTTGATGGTGTTGAAGATGTTGTTTCAGCTGAAAGCACCGGTAAGAAATCTAAAAGTAAATCCGGCTCTACAACAAAACCATCTTCAACCGTAAAAGAAAAGAAGGAATCAAAGATCTTTAAACAGTCTGATAAGCATTTAGTAAATATTATCTCCCGTGAAATCAAATATAAAGATTTAAACGAACGAATGCTGAAATCAAAGCAAGAGAATGTATTCATTAAAGAAGTATCAATCGAATCTGAAATCGACTACATAAACTCCCTTAAGCAGTTAAAAGGTGTTTTTAAAACAGAGCTCCAAACTGCGATTAATAAAGTAAACAGCCTTTATCAGACAGAGCTTGTTAAACTTCAGCAGCTATACCGCTCAGCAGTTGTAGGGGAGTCGTTAATCGATATAATTAAGACCATAAGTAAAAAGGACTGGTATCTGCTAATGAAGGATAACTCAGTTAATGCATATAAGTTCTACAATCCTCCTTTTGAAGTTACTGAAGGTTATTTCAATTCAGGAATAGTTCATGAATACACTTCACCTGTATGCTCAATCAGAGGAATCTATGTTAACATCCTTCATCATAAAATCACTCACGGAACAATACACCTATCTACAATTGGACAACATCCTAACTGTAATGTCGGAGGATTCGGGCAAGCTTGTCCGGGAAGCTTTGAAGACAGAGATATTTGTCTCTCTGATCCCCGTAAGTTATTAACTCTTCTTGAGGAGATATCATCAACATATGAGAAGATTCATTTGGATAGCAGCTATTACAAACCGACAATTCCTTTTGATGTTAAGCAGGAGTATAAATGGAAGGCAAGCTGACAAAAATTAAAAATCATTAATTCTATTAAAAAATGGAAAGCACAATAACAGAAATTAATAACAGGCAGTCAAAGATAATTCCTGACTTATCAGGAGCAATTGCAATAGTTGCGGGCTTGGGTGGAATAGGTTCCTGGGTAGCATTAGACTTGG
>JBHEKU010000298.1:0-3017 GCA_041859205.1 Ignavibacteria bacterium
TCTATCATATGGATTTTTATAATCTGGGGACTTGTAGCAGGGTTCTGGACATCATCTGCCTTTATGGTCGTGATGATTTTTCTGTTTATAATAAGTCTCATTATGACTATAATAGCTATTAAATCAAAATAAATACCCTTCTAATGACTAAATATTATGCACTAATACTCGGCGCATCAAGCGGTTTCGGAAAAGCAATTTCACTGGCACTTGCTAAGGATGGTGTTAATATAATCGGCGTTCATTTAGACAGAGCTTCGACTATGGATGATGTTAAGCAGCAGATTGAGGATATTAAGGGCATGGGCGTTGAAGCTGATTTTTATAATTTAAATGCTGCTGACGATGTAAAGAGAACTGAAACACTTGATAAAATTAAAGAAAAATTTGATGGTTCAGATTCAACTATAAGAGTAATGGTTCACTCACTTGCATTCGGCTCGCTCAAAAAATTCATTGATGACGACCCGAACAATGAAGTGAACAGGAAACAATTAGAAATGACTTTAGATGTAATGGCAAACAGCTTTGTTTACTGGACACAGGGAATGATGAAACGCGGACTTATGACTAAGGGCGGTAAAATCTACAGCATGACTTCATCAGGCGGCACAAGACAAATTGCTTACTACGGAGTTGTCTCTGCAGCAAAAGCATGCCTAGAATCTTTCACACGTCAGCTTGCAATGGAGCTTGGCGGCAAAGGAATTTCAGTGAATGCAATCTGCGCAGGTGTTACTTCTACTCCGGCGTTAAATAAAATTCCGGGCGCAGATGCTATTGTAGCCAATGCCTTACAAAGGAATCCATCTAAGAGATTAACACAGCATGAAGATATAGCTCAGTTTATTGTTGATAATTATAAATCGGATTCTGCATGGCTTACAGGAAATACAATTCACTTAGCAGGCGGTGAAAGCATAGTAGAGCTTTAATAAGATTCTTTACAGACATTACAAACGGAACATTTAGACAGGATAAAACGTTAATACTTAAAATTAACAGGCCTCATTTAAATTCATGAAAATTTATGGCAGCTAACGAAAATAAAGACCCGTTTTCATTTGCAGATTTATCAGGTAAAAAAACAGTAACAAACAATCAGGAAGATAAGTCACTTGAGTTAAAAACTCAGGAGCTTATGCCCACCATATTAATCGGCTTAGGCGGAACAGGCAAAGAAGTATTATTAAGATTACGCAGGCAGTTTGTTGAGAAGTACGGCTCGCTGAATGACTTCCCAATTATTTCATATCTTTACATTGACACGGATAACGCGCCTTCAGAGGAAAGCGGACTTGCGCGTGAGCGTGATTTTTTAATAAATGAAATTGATTTTCTTCCATCGGAAAAAGTTTTCCAGTCGGTAAATCCATCAGATTACATTTACAGAATACAGGACGTTCCTCATATAAAGGAATGGCTCAGCACTACAGGTGAAATTGCCAAGCTCGGCACTATGAATACAGGCGCAGGGCAGATACGCCCCGCTGCGCGTCTTGCATTTTTTCATAACTACGATGAAATTGTTTCAAAGCTCTCCGCAGCGAAGTCAAGAATTACTGATTCGCGTTCAATCAACATTGTAAAAGATAAACATAAGATAAGAAATGTTAATACGGATAAGATAAACATCTACGTTATCTCTTCTGTCAGCGGCGGTACCGGTTCAGGAATGTTTCTTGATATGGGATTTTTAATCAGAAATATTTTTAAGAATCAGGCAGTATCATCGTGCTACTTAATGCTTCCGCATATATTTAAATCATACGGCAAGGAAAGAGTTTTTGCAAACGGCTACGCCGCTTTGAAAGAGCTTGAGTATTATAATCTCAAAAATACTTTTAATGTATCGTGGAAGAAAAACGAACAGCATACTTTCCAGCCCGGTGTTTATGACGATGTGTATTTAATTGACGGTGAGAACGCAAAAAACTTATCGCTCTCTGATATCAGCAATAAAGATATTTATAAAATGCTTGCCGATACGATATTCCAGGATTTCTCAAATTCAGATTTCGCGAATTACAAAAGAGGCGTAAGAGTAAATTTAGTTCAATACAAGCAAAGATTTTATCCGGAAGATAATTCAGTCGCAGATAATACTTTCTCAAGAAAATATTCCACATTAGGACAGGCAACAATTTCTTATCCTGCAGATAGGATTATAGCAGCATGCGCATATAAGCTGTGCGAAGACATTGTAAATTATTATCTGACTTATGCAGAAGGTTCACAAAGCGAGATAGATAATTATCTGATGCAGGAGTTTTTACCTGAACTAGGACTGCTTGAAACAACGAACAAATATCAGTTATTAGATTCGCTTTATAAGAGCGGAGATAAGACTTCGATACAAAATGAAATAAAAAGATTTTTAAATAATTTACAGAACGATTTAATAAGCGGTAAGCGCGGCGATAGCTGGACAGGATTTATTTTAGCAGAGAAGCAGAAGTTTGATACCAATTTTAAAGATGATTACGATGTAACGCGACAGGGAATATATTACTCACAGATTTTTACAAACAGGAACAGAATTATTAGAGATGTAATCGGCGACAGAGAAAATAATTATATAGGCACGCTTGAAAAGAAGATAAACAGTCTGGTGAATGATTCAACTAGAGGTGTATTTTACTCGGTAAATCTGCTGCACAGACTTCAGTTTATTTTAACAAACGGTAACTTTGATTATATTCCAAAATACGATAAAGAGATTAAAGACTTACAGACAATTATTTCAAGATATGATGGTGAAATAAAGAGAAAATTCCAGGAGTTAAGAGAGGATGAATCACGCTCGAAATTAAATCCGCTGAGAAAATCAGCAATGACGGGCAACCTTGAAAAGTTGATTAAATTACTTGAAGAGTATTACAATACATTGATAAAATTACGCGCCAGAGTTTATGCAAGAGAAATTGCAAGCAAGATACTAGAACTGATTGAAAAAACCGAAAAGACTGATAAAGGTAAAGTAATTGCGTACGGGTTGATTGCCGATTTAAAAAAGC
>JBHEKU010000070.1:0-3783 GCA_041859205.1 Ignavibacteria bacterium
GAAGAGGTCATCCTTGCTAAAACAAATGAACTGAAACAATTTAATGCGCTTTTTCTATCAAAATGCTTAGAAAATTCCGCAAAAAAAAAATACTAGGATTATCACAAACGCAATTCCTGGGTGCTCTTGGCATCAATTTGGGGAAGCTGTGGATTGTTATTGGTTGAAGGATGGCCTTCCTTGTTGGGATTTGGAAACCCGGGATTTAAATAATCAAAACGGTTATGAAATATATGCAAATGAGGCTAAAGCACTGGGACTGGAGTCTGGATTCTTTTGGGAAGGAGTTAAAGACGCGGTACACGTTCAAATGCAGCCTTATTCTTCGCCTCTGGAACTATATAATATCTTAGAAATTAATAGACTGATGAAAGAGTATTTTGATTAATGTCGTTCATGAAATGCAATATTTAAAAGTAAAGCTAAAAAACATTTATAATCTTTAAAATTCGAAATCAACAAATTTTTGAAAAATTTTGTAAAGTTTTAATCCTATTTATTTTTTTCATTCCGAAAATACCTGAATGAATGTTAATAACTTTGTCTTCAAATGTTTGAAAAGTTGGCATAAATTATTGAGCAAATTAATTTAATGGCGGATATTAAAAATCAAATTTTCTAAAATGAAAAAGCTGAAATTAACCCTTGCAAACATGCAAGATGCAGAAGTATTAACTAGAGAACAATTGAGAAAAGTCACAGGTGGGCAAATTTGTTCCTTTAACTGGCAATGTGGAACAGATGGACAATGTATTGATGGTTTTTGTAGTCCGTACACGGGAAGTGGAAGTAGTTGCTATGATGGTAATAACGGAGGCTGCGGTATAGGAATGATATGCGTAAGTGATGGATCCGGCACAAGATGTATATAATATAACCGCATTACCCACTTCGGATTTGTGTTTGTTTTCGAGCTTACCAACAATGATTTATAAACATATATCCAATGTTGGATGGCTGTCCGCAATATGGAAAATAAACCAATACTATAGCCTTTTCGATGAGTTTTCTGAAAGAACAACGAGGAGAAATCTCATTTTGATTCAATGTGTAAATATTGGTTTCCCCAGGCAAATGGGATTTGCATGTTTTAATTGGAAGTTATAACATTTAAAATTTGATCTTCTTATGTAATGGCAAATCCAATTAAAAAGCTTATTTTATTGTTTATTGTATTTTTTTCTTTTTCTGTCTGCTTGCATTCGCAGCCGGGAGATAATAAAAGCGCGCTAATATTTTCGCATCCGGATGATGGTATCTTGTATGTCACCACAGACAAAACCTTGTATACACCAGGTGAAGTAATCTGGTTTGCTGGATATTTGCTTCCCACGGGTCAAAAGCCAGACAGCCTTAATCCTGATATCCTCTCCGTAGCATTGTTAAAAACAGATACCACAGATTATTCAATTCAAAAAAACTATTTCATTAATGAAGGGTTATGTTCTGGCAGTATGTCACTGCCTCAAAACCTGTCTCCCGGTATTTATCATTTAATTGCGGCAACTAACATTTTAAAAGCCTCTGGCTTACCGGCTCATGTTTTTAGAACTACAATTTCAATAAAGTCTGTTAATAAACCACCTTTCATAACCGAATTTACTATTGATAGTACACGTAAAAGCGATACAACATTTTTAACGGCGCAGGCGGTTCTGGCAAATGGGAAATATGTTAACGGTAAAGGAAATACCATAAAATACCATTTATTCAATCAAAAGCCCAAAATAGAAAAACTTGGTCTGACGGGGAACGCTATCTTAGCAATACCAAAATCTGATCTAAAGAAATCTGATAACATTCTATACACTGCAACAACCTGCGATAATAGTACTCAGTATTTTAATCTTCAAATTCCGCTAACCAATGTCGATTCACTGATCGTAAAATTCTATCCCCAACAAATATCCCTAGTAGCCGGCATCCAAAATAAAATATGGTGGCGTACTTTTTCAGCAAATAATAAACCTGTTTCAGTTAAAGCGTCACTACTTGAAGATAGTAGAGTAATTGATACAATTCAAACTGATGAGGATGGTATAGGATCATTTGATTTTATCCCTGTAAATCACAAACAGTATTCTTTGCGAGTGGTCGAGCCGGGATATAATCAGCAATATTCATTACCGAAGATAGAACCGCGTGGAGTTGTATTAGATGTGACCGATCTCGCTCCTTCAACCGACACATTATTAGCGATTGTTCGGACTAATTATGACAACGCATTCAAAATTTCTATGTCAAATAGTAACGATACCTCCACATGGGTATCCGATGTACTACATATAAATCAAGCGAAAAGACTAAAACTTTCTCTTACCGATTTACCAAAAGGCCTGCACACCCTTGGTCTTTTAAACGAAAAAGACAGTTTATTATCGCGGCAGATGTTTTTTGCGCATTTTGATAAAAACAACATCGCACGAATTACAACAAATAAAGCCGAATACCGGGCTCGTGAAAAAGTAGAAGTAAAGACATCTTTTACAGATGAGAAGGGCGAAAGTCCTCAGGGAATTTTTACTGCATACTGCGTTTTACTTAACAGAATTGAGCCTGAGAAAAAACAGAAAATCACTAACTATTATTATTATGATTATTTGCTGCAAGATGGTTATATGCAAACTAACTACTTGGATAGGGTAAATCTTAATAACAGGCTACAGCTATCTGGAAACAATTTGTTAAATAGGCAACTGATCCCAACTACACCTAGTAAGCTGATTATACAAGGCAATACATTCCGTAAGGATAATAGAAAAATCAAAGATTCTATAAATCTCCTAATTAGCACAGGTAGCAATACTATTTTAATAAAAACAGATAAAAATGGAACTTTTACGCCCTCTGTCTCCGATTTAGTAGTGAGTGAAGGCAGGCCATTATGGATTAAACCAATAAACGGAGCAACCGGTTCTAACAAAACAAAAAATTATGTTTTTGAAATTAAAAACCCTATGCTTATTCCGATGCAGCAACTTAAGAAAATTCCATATCAAAACATAATACCAGGCTTCGCGCAAACGACCAGGGAATTAATAATGAAGGACAGTTTTGCCTGGGCAACACTTGAAACAGTTGTTGTAAAGGCGAAACAAAATGAACTAACAAGGGATGTCTTTTATACCAATAGTTGCGGGGATTACGTATGTGGCGCGGGGATTTTAAATTGTCCCAACCATCTGCCCGGCTCCGCTGGAAATAAAAAACCCGTCAAAGGTCAGTCATACCGGATGGACCCAACCAAATTTGGGCCGCAGGTTACGTATCAGGGTTGTATTGACGACGATGTAATGGATAATATTGAGCCGATATTCACAGGGAGAAAGTTTGAAGGGATCGATAGCGCCAGGCTTGCTGATACCGGCACTCTTTCAGAACTTGCCACCATTTACTGGCAGCCGTTTATAGTTATTAACAAACAAACGGTTTTTGATTTTTACACGAGCGACTTAACCGGAAAATATAAAATTGTAATAGAAGGTGTTGCGGTAAATGGTCAACCTTTCTATGCGGAAAAAATTATTACAATCGCAGGCGCTCAACCATAGCGATTAAGTAAGAAGATTATTAAAGATTTTCTTATTCCGAAAATATTGGAATGGAGAATTTTAATTTTGCCCTGAAATGTTCTAAGTCATTATACCCGGGAAAATTTCTAAGAGCAGTTATTAAACTATAAAATTTTTAAAAATGAAAAAATTAAAGTTAAGTCTTTTGCAATCTGATGGTTCGGAAATACTTAGTCGCGAACAATTAAGAAAGATCACTGGTGGGGCAAAC
>JBHEKU010000103.1:0-18568 GCA_041859205.1 Ignavibacteria bacterium
AAACTCAAAACTCAAAACTCAAAACTCAAAACTCAAAACTCAAAACTCAAAACTCAAAACTCAAAACTCAAAACTCAAAACTCAAAACTCATAACTCATAACTCATAACTCATAACTCATAACTCATAACTTTATCAACCAATGCTAAATTACTTAATAAATTTCATTTCTTCCATCTTATCCTCCCTATTCCTACATATAGGGAAAAAAACTTGACAGCACTTTCAATTTGTTCAATTTTCTTGCTGTCGCTATTATTTCTACATTTAAACTACGTGCTTATCTCCTTATATTGAATACTTTATATAAATAATGAGCAAAAAAGATTTTATAATTGACGGCAGCAATCTGACTGTTGAAAATTCCATTTCCATAGTAAGGCTGGGTTTAAAACTGAAGCTGAACGCTTCGGCAGTAAAAAATATAAATTCATCACGTAAGTTAGTTGAGGACTGGATTAAAAAAGACGAAGTCATTTACGGTATCACTACAGGTTTCGGTGAATTCAAAAATGTAAAAATCTCTTCAAAAGATTTAAACATACTTCAGCATAATTTAGTAAAGTCACATTCGGCAGGCGTGGGTAGTTTTATTCCCGATGACGTTGTGCGCTTAATGATTTTATTCAGAATAAATTCATTAGCTAAAGGTTTATCCGGCGTAAGGTTAGAGCTTGTTGAATCGCTGATAAAATTTTTTAACTCAGGATTAATTCCGTTAATTCCTTCGCAGGGTTCGGTGGGAAGCTCCGGTGATCTATCTCCGCTTTCACAGCTTGCCCTTGCTCTGATAGGAGAAGGGAAGTGCAGGCTAAACGGAAGAATAATTTCTTCCTTCGCTGCATTAAAAAAATGCGGATTGCAGCCGGTGCAGCTCTCTGCTAAAGAAGGTCTTGCCCTCATTAACGGTACGCAGATGATGACGGCTTATCTGTGTAATTCAATTTATGATGCTATTGATCTTTGCAAACTTGCAGATATATCCGGTGCTATGTCATTAGATGCAATGCGCGGAATTGAAAATGCTTTTGATGAAAAAATTCATGCAGCGCGTCCTCATAAAGGACAGACAAAATCTGCTGCGAATTTTCGCGCGCTTCTTAAAGGCAGTGAAATAATGAAATCGCATGACCACAGTGAAAAAATTCAGGATGCTTATTCTTTAAGATGCATGCCGCAGGTGCACGGCGCAGTGAGAGATACAATTAATTATTGCAAAGGAATTTTAGAAACGGAAATAAATTCAGTAACGGATAATCCTTTAATTTTTCCGGAGACAGGTGAGTATATCAGCGGCGGGAATTTCCACGGAGAGCCTGTTGCATTGATTGCCGATTTTCTTGCCATAGCAATATCGGAACTCGGAAGCATTTCTGAAAGAAGAACGGCCAGGTTAGTCGACGGCAGCTTAAGCGGTCTGCCGAGATTTTTAATTAAAGACGGCGGGTTGAATTCCGGGCTTATGATTGCTCAATATACATCCGCATCACTTGTAAGCGAAAATAAAGTTTTATCACATCCTGCATCGGTGGATTCAATTCCTACAAGCGCTAATCAGGAAGACCATAACTCGATGGGCTCTATCGGAGCAAGAAAATTTTATAATGTAACTGAGAACGTAAAAAATATTATTGCAATAGAATTTCTCTGCGCAGCGCAGGGGCTTGATTTTCTTCTGCCGCTAAAAAGCGGAGCAGGAGTAAACGCTGCTTTTAATTTTATAAGAAAAAATTCCAAACATATTTCAAAAGACGGAATATTAAATCTTGAAATAGAAAAAATGCACAGCATTATTTTCGGTGAGAATTTTTTACCTTCAATTGAAAAAATTACAGGGCAATTATAAAACCAGTTGGCAGATTTTTTACAAAATAAGATAAGCGATATAAAACAGTATCTTCGTATAAAGCGGATTTATGTTACCATACGCTATTACGTAATTAAGCTGCTTGACCGTTTTGATATGGACCATATCTGGATCATGTCATCGGGCATTGCGTTTAATTTTCTGCTGTGTATTGTTCCCTTCCTGCTGATTCTTTTTACAATTCTTGGCGTATATCTGGATTCATCCAATACAATTGAAAAGCTGAACGAGAATTTAAACAACCTCATACCTTTGCCTGTCGAAATGCGGAACCAGATAACTAACGAACTGCTGGACAGGATAAGAGAGCTTTCATCCAATACGTGGATAACCGGTTTAATAGGTGTTGTAGGTATGCTGTGGACGGTAAGCGGGCTTTTCAGCGCATTCAGAGATGTGCTTAGCAGAGTATATAATTTAAAAATTGAAAAAAATTATTTTATACTGAAGCTGCGTGATATTATCCTGGCGCTTACTACAATTTTATTATTCCTGCTTAGTCTTGTGGCGACATACACTGTTACGCTGATAGAGATAGTTTCGAAAGGAGTCTTTGGTTTTGAAGTAAGTCTTAGCTTTTTGCAGAGCATCGTTTCAGTTCTTGTTGCCTATGCAATTTCATATATTTTATTTTATATAGTATACAGATTCGTTCCGTATCAGACGATTCCGAAGAAAGTTGTGTTGTTTTCATCATATATTTCTGCAATTTTATTTGAGATTTTAAAGCACTTATTTTCGTTGTATATTCTGAAGTTCGCAAACTTTGGAAGAGTTTACGGCACTTACGCCGCTCTGGTAATTTTTATATTCTGGATATATTATGTAGCAGTAATTTTTGTGATAGGCGGAGAGATGGGCGCAATTTATCTTAACAGAAACAGACTTAAAATTTTGTAATTGTAATAACACCTAATCAATGGAACAAAGAAAGCTTTATAAGACATTAGATAATATAATAAAGGAAGCTCCTAACTATGAAAAAAATGAGGAGCTTTTGCTTTATGTGCTTGAGCAGATAATTAAAACCGAGTCTACTGAAATTATCGGCGGACGTCTGTGGAGACTGAATGAAACGAAGACGGGATATATTCTGATAGAGCAGGTGGGAGATATGGACCCCATTGAAAAAAATTACGAGATACTTGTAGCCAATTATCCTAAGTTCAAAGAAGTAGGCGCGCACCGCTCTGTAATGGCAAAAGAGACAGATACATATCTGGTGCAGAAAGGGATTTTAACATTTTCAGCAACCGGAGTAGGCGAGCGATACAGGATAAGAAGACAGGATGAAGAAACATATTATTTATATCAGTATCTTATTGCATTCAACGCAAAAAATTTACACGATAATCTTACCAACACATTAAACATAATCAGTACAACGCTCAGCTATCTTCTCCGCTCAAGACAAATTGAGAACAAGGTAAAAGAAGACAGGGAAGAGATGGAAAAGGCGCGCGAGATACAAAAAAATATTCTGCCCGACCATGAGCAGTTATTCGGCAACTATGAAATTTTCGGAATATCATTGCCCGATAAAGTAGTCGGCGGTGACTTCTTCGATTATCTTTCGCAGGAAGGCTCGGACAGGCTGGGAGTTGTAATCGGCGATGCTGCATCAAAAGGATTTTCTGCGGCAGCACAGGCATTGTATGTATCCGGCGCAGTAAAGATGGGCGTGGAGTATTCTATTAAAATGACGACGATGATAGGGAAAGTAAATAATTTAGTTTATGAAACTTTTCCGTTTGAAAGATTTGTTACATTATTTTATTGCGAGCTTTACGAAGATAAAAAAGGTCTTTGTATGTTTGTTAATGCAGGGCATAATAGCCCGCTTTTTTATAACAGCTCAAGAGACAGGATTGAATCTCTGGATGCAACAGGTTCAGTTCTTGGCATATCACCGAATCAGAAATATTTATCGGATAGTATTAATTTAGATAAAGACGATTTTCTTGTGATGTTTACAGACGGCATTGTAGAAGCAACGGATGAAAATTTTAATTTTCTCGGTGAAGATAAATTGAAAGAATTGATACAAGAGTACAGAAATCAAAGCGCAAAAGAGATTTGCGAAAATTTACTTGAGTACGTGCAGAAGTTTGCTGCGAAGGCAACGTACTCAGATGATAAAACTCTTGTTGTGATAAAAAGAATAAAATAGTTTTATAATTCAGTTTCATAAAAAAATTCTGCATATTATATTACGTTAGAGTGAATTTCACCATCCCCTGGTGAAATAAAATTTTTAAATTCAGGTATTAAGCAATCATAATTTATTATTATTATTGCTCCCCTGATTTTTATTAAAATCCCTTGGCAGGTATTAAATAATAAGAACTGCGGCATACTATATGTGTTATGCTAAGTTAAGCAAGTATTATATAATACCCTGAATAGTTTATCCCGTTTTTTTATAAATTAATAAATCTACAAATCATGAAAATTAAGACACTGTCTTGTTTATTTTTTCTCTTATTGTCTTTAAATCTTCCGGCTCAGACCTGGATGAAGGTTCAGGAAGGCTCATTAACATCTTTTGTTGAGCGTATGTCATATATAAATTCAACAACAGGATTTGCATCTTATGGAGGCAGTTCCGGTTCAGTTCTTAAAACAACCAATGCGGGCAATAGTTGGGTAACGGTAACGACATCGTGCTCTAATGCAACATATGATATAAAATTTTTAAATTCAACAACGGGCTATGTTGCCAGCTTTAACGGAGAGGTAGCAAAAAGCACTAACGGCGGAACTAACTGGACTGAAGTCTATCAGAACGGAAGCAACTTTTCACTTTATGCGATGAATTTTTTTGATGCCAATACAGGCTTTGCTACCGGGCAGAATTATATGGTGAGAACCACAAATGCCGGAGGAAGCTGGTCAGCTGTAGGCAGTGTGACCAATACTATATATTCCTCTGCTGTGTTTTCAGCAACCAATGGAGTTATCTGCGGAACAAACGGAGCCGATGGAGTAGTTTATTTAACAACAAATTCAGGCTCAAGCTGGGCTATGTCAACAATTTCAACGGGAAATACTTTGTATGATGTTTTCTTTCTTGATGCCAATACAGGATTTACATGCGGTAACAACGGAGTTTGTTATAAAACAACTAACGGCGGCGGCGCATGGTCACCCTTAACAACAGGCGCATCTACAGCACTTTCAGCAGTATATTTTCAGGATGCCAATACAGGATTTGTTGCAGGCAGCGCCGGCAGCATTTTCAAAACAACGAATGGCGGAACAAGTTTTACTCCTATAGTTGCTGTACCTTTAGTGAACCAGAGTAATTATGATTTTCATTTCTTCGATGCAAATAACGGGATATTATCCGGCAGCGGTGGAGCTTTCTACCAGACAAGCGACGGTGGAAACTCGTGGATATTGACTAAAAGTAATATTGTTGTACAGCTTAATGCTGTAAATTTTGTTACTAGTTCAACAGGCTTTGCAGCCGGTATCGGAGGCGCTGTTGAAAAATCTACCGATGGCGGATTGACGTGGGAGCTTTTAACAAATATTCCCGTTACTTCAAATTTTACCAGTATGGATTTTCCATCAGCTGCTACGGGGTATGTTGCGGGTGCCTCAGGGAACATGATAAAAACAACTGATGCAGGCGCAACCTGGAGCACGCTGACTACAGGTATTGCTTCACAAATTGCAAGTGTGGACTTTATTGATGCTAATACAGGGTTTTTCACAGCGCCAACCGGAGTTATGAGAAAATCCACAGATGGCGGGGGGTCATGGAATGCGGTAACAACAGGCCTGGCAACAAATCTGACCGGAGTATCTTTCCCTAGTGCCAATACAGGTTTCATAACAAGTACAGCAGGAAATATGAGGAAGACTACGAATGCAGGAACTAACTGGAGCGCGCTTACAACGGGAACTGCTAATATTCTGAACGCAGTAAACTTTGTTGATGATAATACAGGATATGCAGTCGGCGCATCCGGCACTATAATAAAAACAACTAACGGCGGCACAAACTGGTCAACACAGACATCAGGAACGACTAACGCCCTTGTTTCGGTAAGATTCGGCAACGCCAATAACGGCATTGCAGTAGGCTCGACAGGTACAATACTTGTTACAACAAACGGCGGTACAAATTGGGCAGCACAGACAAGCGGTACTACTATTGCCTTAAGAAATTCGTTCATACAGCCAAACGGAAATGTGGTTGTTGTCGGTGGTACCGGTACAATTCTTTACAGTAATGACCAGGTGCTCCCTGTAGAGCTGGCATCTTTCACTTCAACAGTTCAGAATAACAGAGATGTGAGGTTGAACTGGCAGACCGTTACTGAAACAAATAATTCAGGATTTGAAATAGAAAGAACAGTAAAAGCAGAAAGTGAGCAATGGAGTAAAATAGGATTTGTAACAGGCAACGGAACGACAAACAATCAGAATTTATATACGTATGAAGATAAAAATCTATCTTCAGGAATTTATAAATACAGGCTGAAGCAAATAGACTACAATGGAAACTACGAATATAAAAATCTTAGCAATGAAGTAATAATAGGGAAGCCGAATGCATTTGAGCTGTCACAAAATTACCCTAATCCTTTCAATCCTTCAACAAAGATTGTTTTCAGCTTGCCGTTCGATAGCAAGGTGACGTTGAAAATTTTTGATATTACAGGAAAGGAAATCAGAACATTATTGAATGATTTTAAAACTGCTGATTTTTATACTGTAGATTTTAATGCAAGTGAGCTTCCAAGCGGAATATACTTCTGTAAAATTTCTGCGCAGAGTGATTCAAAAGATTTTGCTAAGACAATAAAAATGATATTATCGAAGTAAATTTAAAAAAAATTATTGAAGCTTTCATTTTTATGAAGGTTTCATTTTTTATTCAAAATTTAATATACCCTTAATACAAATTTTAAACAAAATTTGAACAAAATTTAAAATAATATATTAAAATCAATTTCAATCTTTAGGAAATAGTTTAATTTTAAAAATAAAAATTCCGCCCCATGAAAATTCATTATACTTTATTTTTTATTCTTATCATTTCATTTTCAGATTCATTCGCTCAAACCTGGAACGTTCAGCAGCAGGGAATAAGCAAAGGATTTGTAAGAGAAATGTACTTTATAGATGCTAATACAGGATATGCAACGTCATCAGATATAATAAGCACATTTTCTCCGATTTATAAAACAACTAACGGAGGGAATAATTGGACTTATTACCTTACAACCTGTACAGGCGCATTGTATGGTGTTGCATTTACGAACGCAACAACAGGATACGTTAGCAGTTTTAATGGAGAAGTTGCAAAGACTACAAATGGAGGTGTTAACTGGGTTGAAGTGTATCAAAACGGAAGTGGCTTTGATCTTGCCGGAGGAATTCTATTTTTTGATGCAAACACCGGTTTTGCTTCGGGGCAAGGTTATTATGTCAGAACAACAAATGCCGGCTCAAGCTGGTCTGAAGTTAGTGGTTCAGGAAATACCGGTACATGCACGGACATAATTAATTCTACAACTGCTGTTTACGCAGGATATAATGTTTCAACAAATGGAACAGTATTTAAAACTACTAATTCAGGCGCAAGTTTTACCAGCCAGATAGTTTTTGGCTCTGCAAGTACTAGTTTATATGGAGTTCATTTTTTTGATCTTAATAATGGTTATTGCGGAGGGCAAGGCGGGATTTTAGCAAAAACAACGAATGGCGGCAGCAGTTGGACTCCTTTGACATATCCGGCTGCTCAGAATATTTATGGAATGCATTTTTTTGATGCAAATACCGGATTGATTGGCGGCGGCGCCGGAGCACTTTACAGAACAACTAACGGGGGAACGAATTTTACAGCGGTAACTATGACACCGGCAACAACTCAATCCATTTACTCCTTTCATTTTTTTAACTCTAGTAACGGAATTATGTCTGGCAGTAATGGTACCTATTACCGTACAACTGACGGAGGACTTACATGGAATGTCATTTCAATCAATACTCAGCTTAATGGAGTAACTTTTATTGATTCTGAAACAGGATTTGTGGTAGGAAATAGCGGAATGATTCAGAAAACAGTAAACGGGGGAACTAACTGGTCAGTAATAAATTCGCCCACTAACGTAAATCTTAACAATATTGTTTTCCCAAACTCTACTACAGGTTACATTAACGCAGTAAGCGGAAAATTTTTGAGAAGCACAAACACAGGTACTACCTGGGATTCATTAAGCACAGGTACTACTCTTTCGATGGTATCTATGGAATTTATAGATGTGAATACAGGCTATGTGGGAAGCACTAACGGTATAGTAAAAAAGACTACTAACGGCGGATTAAACTGGACGGATTATAATGTTGGTGCATCTATAACTTCTAATGGAATATCTTTTCCGAATGTTAATACAGGATTTGTTTGCGCAAGCAGCGGAGTTATAAGGAAAACTACTAATGCCGGCGTTAACTGGTCTCTACTCACTACAGGAACAGCTCAGGGATTATTATCAATTGATTTTGTTGATGTAAATACTGGGTATGCAGCCGGAAATGTAGGAACACTTATTAAAACTACAAATGGCGGTACCAACTGGACTTTGCAGACAACCGGGGTAACTGATAATATAAACTCAATAAAATTTGGCAGCGCTACAAGAGGTATGTGCGCTTTAAATACAGGAAAAATTCTTGTTACTACAGACGGCGGAGCAAACTGGTCACAGCAGACAAGTAATGTTGCTTCAAACATTAATTTGAGGGGTGCGTTTATTCAAAATGGAAATAACTTGTATATTGTAGGACAAAATGGAAGTATATTAAACTCTACTGATCAGGTGCTTCCGGTAGAGCTGGCTTCATTCACTTCAACAGTTCAGAATAACAGAGATGTGAGATTGAACTGGCAGACAATAACTGAAACGAATAACTCAGGATTTGAAATAGAAAGAACAGTAAAAGCAGAAAATGAGCAATGGAATAAAATAGGCTTTGTAACAGGCAACGGAACAACGAATAATCCGATTGCCTATGTTTATGAAGATAAAAATTTATCAGCAGGAACTTATAAATACAGATTGAAGCAGATAGATTATAACGGAAACTATGAATATAAAAATCTGAGCAATGAAGTAATAGTAGGGAAGCCGAATTCATTTGAGCTGTCACAGAATTATCCTAATCCTTTCAACCCATCAACAAAAATTGTTTTCAGCCTGCCGTTCGATAGCAAGGTTACGTTGAAAATTTTTGATATTACAGGAAAGGAAATCAGAACATTATTGAATGATTTTAAAACTGCTGATTTTTATACTGTAGATTTTAATGCAAGTGAGCTGCCAAGCGGAATATACTTCTGCAAAATTTCTGCGCAGAGTAATTCCAAAGATTTTGCGAAGACAATAAAAATGATTCTATCTAAGTAATATTATTTTATATTTTAAATTATTCAGCCGCAGTAAGCAGTTTACTTTGCTTCTGCGGTTCTTTTTTGAACTAATAATTGTCATTTTTGTTTTAAAGTAGTATGGTTTTACAGGAAAATCCCTCCCTCTTTCCAAAGATTAATTCATTATTAAATTAAAGTCTTTTTTGTTATATTTACCTAATTTTTTCACCAATTTTTTAAACGCAAAAACTAATTACCCTACAGAAGGAAAATGAAAAATCGTTTATTTCTTGTTGTACTTTTTTTAGTCACGCTGTTATCAAGCGCCAACGCGCAGCTTCCTAACAGTAATATGACTTTATTAAAAGCTCTTAATCAGCACTCAGGTCAGTATTCAGCATTATGGGGATATGCTGCGCCTAACGGCAGAGAGTACGCAATTGTTGGATGCCAGACGGGAACTGCATTTATTGATGTTACTGATTCAGCAAATATTCGTGAGTGCGATTTTGTTAATGGTGTAGCATCAAACTGGCGCGAAATGAAAACTGTTAGCCATTATGCATATGTCGTTTCCGAAGGTTCAAACAGCCGAGTTCAGATAATAGATTTACAATATCTTCCTGACTCTGTAAGTTTAGTTAAAACGACAAATTTTCCAAGCCATACAACCACTCACTCCATTCAAAACTGGGGAACAAATAAAATTATTCTCAACGGATGTAATTCTTCTTTTGGTAACGGAGTAATAATTTTAGATTGTACTGATCCGTTAAATCCTGTAATAATAAGTAAAGCTAATGCACAGATTGGAGGCAACACAAACGGATATGTTCATGATACCAGAATTTGGAAAGATACATTGTATGGCTGCAATATTTATACGGGTTATGTTACGCTTTATGACGGAAGATCAACTCCTATTATAGGTGATACGCTTCTTCCCTTTAAATCATTCCAGACTAATCCAAATCCGTTTACGCATAACTGCGCATTTACAATTGACGGAAAATATTTGTATTCTACCGATGAAACTTCAAGCCCTAACGGGAAATTGAAAATCTGGAACATTCAGGATAAAACGAATATAACTTATGTTGCTACTTGGCTTCCGACTGGGATAACAACTTCGATTGTCCATAACGTTGAAATATATGGTAATTATGCATTGATAGCGCATTACACAGCGGGTATAAGATTGCTTGATATTTCAGTTCCTACTGCGCCTGTAGAAATTGCATGGTATGATACGTATCCTTCAACAAATGGAAATACATTTAACGGATGCTGGGCAGTGTATATGCTTCCATCGAAAAAAATTATTGCATCGGATATCAACACAGGATTTTATTGTGTGAAGCCGACAATTACAATAACAGGTATTGAAAATTCTCCTGCAACAGAAACACCAAGCACATTCGGACTAAAGCAAAATTATCCGAACCCATACAATCCTTCAACCAAAATAAGTTTCAGCCTTACAAAAAACTCTTTTGTATCGCTGAAAGTATTTAATCTTTCAGGGAAAGAAGTTGCAAACCTTGTAAACGACAGAAGAGACGGTGGTAATTATGAATATACTTTCGATGCAGGCAAATACGGACTTTCAAGCGGAGTATATTTCTATACACTTGAAGCTGAAGGAAAATCAGAAACAAGGAAAATGATTTTAGTAAAATAATAAAAGTAAATTTTTTATTCATTCAAACCTGACTTTGTGAAAACGGAGTCAGGTTTTTTTATAGTATAAAATAATAAATATCTTTATATTTCACTGTTCACAATAAATTTTTAAAGTGAACACGTACTTACTCTTCTCAGAGCTATCAACTGCGAAGAAGCATCAAAACTACATTCCGAAAGCGGGCAATGAAATAAAATAGTTTTATTTCAAAAACAATCTATTGCCCAATGAAACATTTAAAACACTTTATCTTCTTTTTTTTGATTATTTTTTTCTTATCTGAGGGGGAAATTTATTCTCAGGGTAAATCTCCCGCTGTAATTACTGAATCAAATAATATTTCGCCCACAGGTGTGCCTAATTCAGATTTGAATTTTGGAAATGAGAGTAATGAAATAAAAGAATTAGCAAGACAAATTACAGAAGCAAAGAAAAGTGGAAATGCAGAGAGAGTTCAATACTACCAGAATAAACTAGATGCTTTAACCGGCGCAAGCAAAGTTGACTGTCAGAATTTACAATATACTATCGGCAGTAATGAGAAAACAGATGTATTAAATTATAACACAGTTGCAACCGGTAATATAAGTTCTGCTTCTGTTGCTCTTGACAGAACAAACGGAAATATATATGCAGTCACTGTGTATGGCTTTACTCCTCCTACTGTATCTATTTTCAAATCTGTTAATAATGGATTAAGTTTTAGTTTACTTTTTACTTTTACACCCAATTTACCAACAGGTTACTACTGTACAGCAAATCAACTTGATTTAGAAGTGGTTGGAAGAGGAGATTTTTCATATCTTTACGGAGTCATGCAAGTGTGGAAAGACAGCACTAAAGGAATATATTTCAAAATTAGGAATGATGGAAATTTTTTTAGCAGTTCAGTTTTTGCCAGTACTAATACTGCATTTGCTCCTTATAATGTTCCAATTATAAGACCAAGAATTACAAGTGATAATGCGGCGTTTCTGGTAGCACCCTTTGTATATATTACGTACACGGTTGATTCTTTAAGAGGCACGGGCAATAAATGGATGAAAACTAAAGTAATAAGAATTACAAATCCTTATGATTCAATACCTACATTAGTAAACTTAAATCCGCCAGGTTCATTCAATGGAGCATATTTTTATAATGCGCCGAATCAACCTGATTCAGCTTTTATGCAGACAGATATTTGCTGTATTGGCACAGGCGATTCTAATTTTGTAGTTACTACATCTGTAATGAGAGGAGCTACTACATTTTCCGGAACTAATTTTTATATGACTACTTCTGCAACTTCCGGGAGTACAATAGCATCCTCAAATTCCGTAAATGATACTAAATTGCTTGATATACCACGGATAGCTTCCCCGGGATTTGGAACGCGGGATGTAATGATGGGGGCTATAAGATTGTATGGCGGTGGAGATTGGGATCCCTATTATTACAAGAGTAACACCATAAATAGAAATTTTGGAAATTTTACTTCATCAGGATTTGTGGATAATTCAACAGATACAACTGTTGGAATGGACCTTGCTGCTAGGTATCGGTCTTTTGATAATTATTTGTTTGCTATCAATAATAAAAAAAAACGAAGTGGGGGCGCAGCAATATATGGAGTAATTTTAGGTAATCTATATTCATCAGGTGTTTTTGCAGGATTGTACCAGGCAAACCCACCATCTTTTCCTGTTCAATACGGAGGTAATTTTCCCTCTGCAACTTTCAGATCTGTTAATAATGATTCCTGCTTTATAGGATATGGAGGAGCTTGTGGGAGTGGAAATCCATTTTGCAACTACGGTGTAACCGGCGGATGCAGCGGAGCGTTTATAGGAATAGAAAATAGCTCATTGATGGTAAAGGGATTTCAATTATTGCAAAATTATCCGAACCCTTTTAACCCTTCAACAAAAATATTTTTTACAGTTTTGAAAAACTCATTCGTTAATATAAAAGTATTTGATGTATTAGGCAGGGAAGTTAGAGAATTGGTTAATGAAGTTGTAACTGCCGGTGAGCACAATGTAACCTTCAACGGTGAGACATTTCAAAGCGGAATTTATTATTATAAAATGGAAGCGGGTGATTTCTCGGAAACAAAGAAAATGATATTAGTAAAATAATAGAATCAAATTTTTTATAGTTATAAACCTGATTCCGTTAATTCGGAGTCAGGTTTTTTTGCCCGTCTTTTTTGACTTTAAAAAGCTATCCGGTAATGTTACTTTCTTTTCAAGTTTAACTTAAATGTTCTTTATAATACTTCAAAACTAAAATGAAAAAACTTTTTCTGCTTCTGCTATTGTCTTGCTGCGGTAATTGGGCTAATTCCCAGACTGACAATTTAATCGGAGCTGATGTATGTTCTCATGGTAAAATGAGTAAAAACTACACTCATCTTAATCATGAATTTGATTCACCAAACACACCGCTTCACTCATTTAACGTACTGGAATATAAGCTAAATCTTGATTTATATAACTGCTTTATATCTCCATATACAAAAGCTTTTACCGGAACTAACCAAATTACATTTAGAGTAGATTCAACTTTAAATTCTATAAATCTAAACGCTTTAAATACATCAATAGGAATTGATACAATCAAAATTGGTTCAACGTCTTTAACATATACTCATGCAAGTAATGTCGTTGCCATTAATCTTGATAGAACTTACAACGCAGGTGAAACTGTTGTGATGAAAATATCTTATCATCATAATAACGTTACGGCAGCAGGTTTTTATGCAAGCAATGGAATGGTATTTACCGATGCAGAGCCTGAAGGCGCGCGCGGATGGTTCCCATGCTGGGATAAACCTTCGGATAAAGCTACATGGGATTTAACTGCAAGAACACCTACTACAGTTATCCTTGGCTCGAACGGAAGACTTGCCGATTCAACTGTAAACGGCGGAGCAATTTTTTATCACTGGGTAAGCAGAGACCCTATTGCAACATACCTTATGACAATGATTGGAAAGGTCGGTTACAATCTTGATGTTATCTGGTGGAAAAAGATATCCAATCCGAATGATAGTATCCCTATCAGATTTTACTGGAATACAGGAGAATCAGGACTTGCAAATATAAAATCAAAGATGCCTTCGATGATGACAAGATTCTCACAGTTATTCTGCGAACATCCATTTGAGAAGAACGGATTTGCTACGGCTAACAATCAGTTTACATGGGGCGGAATGGAAAACCAAACACTGACAATACTTGCTCCTAACTACTGGAATGAAAACGTAGTCGCGCATGAGTTCGGTCATCAGTGGTTCGGCGATTTAATTTCTCCCGGTACATGGGCTGATATCTGGCTGAATGAAGGATTTACAACTTATTGTGAAGCTTTGTGGAAAGAACATACTACAAGCTATGCTTCATATAAATCAGCAATAAATAGTGATGCAAGCAGTTATATTTCAGGAAACCCGGGATGGTCAATTTATAATCCTGCATGGGCAATTACAACACCTGACCAGAATACATTGTTTAATACAGCAATGACATATTATAAAGGCGCATGCGTTCTTCACATGCTGAGATATACACTGAACGATACAACAATGTTTTTTAATGTGCTGCGAAGCTATACTAAAGATACAGTAAGCTTTAAATTTAAGAATGCAGTTACTGCTGACTTTGTAACAAAAGTAAATTCAGTTACAGGTCAGGATTTAACCTGGTTCTTCAATCAATGGATATATCAGCCGAATCATCCTGTATATGCTAATACATATAATTATTCAGGCTCCGGTACGAACTGGACTTTGAGATTTAATGCGAAGCAGACTCAATCAACTCCGGCATTCTTTAAAATGCCTATAGAAATTAAAATTGCATTTGTAGGCGGCACGGATACAACGGTAAGAGTGATGAACGATGCAAATAATCAGCTGTTCACATTCAATTTTACAAAGCAGCCTAATGCCGTTACATTTGACCCAAATGCAAATATAGTGTTGAAGCAGGGAACAACTTTATTAGGTGTTGAAACAGTCTCGAATGAAACACCTTCTAAATTTACTTTGAAACAGAATTATCCTAATCCTTTCAATCCTGTGACAAATATAAATTTTGAAATTCCGAAAGAATCATTTGTAAAAATTACAGTCTATGATAATTTAGGAAGAGTAATGAATATATTAGCAAATGAAAAATATAATGCAGGAAGTTATTCAGTAAGCTTCGATGCTTCGAAACTTTCCAGCGGATTATATTTTTACAAGCTTGAAGCAGGTAATTTTGTTGAAACGAAATCTATGATACTTACGAAATAATTCAATTTATTATTAGCAATTTATATTTGACCTGACAGGTTTTCAATCCTGTCAGGTCTTTTTTTATATTGAAATCTTTCTGATCTGTATAAAATCTGAACTCTTCTCGTTTTCCCCTTTATTTACTTTCAAAACATTCTTACTTTTTCTTTTTACTCCAGTATAAAATTATATCATCTCATGAAAACATTTACTGTTCTTCTTCTCCTGTTTATATACGGTTTAAGCATTGCTCAGACTTCAGACGTTTCCGGCGCATATGAATGTTCCCATGGAAAAATGAACAGAAAGTTTATTCCGCAAAGCACTGACTTATCGCCGAACTCTCCCGTGCATTCATTCAATGTGCTTGAATATAAATTGAACATAGATATTTATAATTGCTTCATTACTCCGTTCCCTAAATCATTTACAGGAACGAATCAGATGACGTTTAGAGCTGATTCAGTTATTAACTCGATAAAACTGAACGCTAATAACACATCACTGGGTATAGACACGATAAAAATAGGAGCAGCAGTTCTTACATTCACTCATGTTTCAAATATTGTTACAATAAATCTTGACAGGACTTATAATCCCGGTGAAACCGTAGTGATGAATATAGCATATCACCACAACAATGTAACCGATAATAGTTTTTATGTTAGCAATGGTATGGTGTTCACTGATTTTCCGCCTGAAGGCGCAAGAGGCTTTTTCCCATGCTGGGATAAGCCCGGCGATAAAGCTACATGGAATTTTACAGCGCGTGTACCGACAACTGTACTGCTCGGTTCAAACGGCAGACTTGCGGATTCAACCGTTAACGGCGGAGCAATATTTTATAACTGGATAAGCAGAGACCCTATATCAACTTACTTAATGACAATGATAGGAAAAGTAAATTACAATCTTGATGTAATTTGGTGGAAGAAAATTTTAAATCCGAAGGACAGTACTCCAATAAGATTTTACTGGAATACAGGCGAAGGCGGACTTGCAAATATAAAATCAAAAATGCCTGCAATGATGACACGCTACTCGCAGATGTTCGGTGAGCACCCATTTGAAAAGAACGGATTTGCAACATCGAACGGATTATTCCAATGGGCAGGAATGGAAAATCAAACGCTGACCATCCTTGCTGCAAATGGCTGGAATGAAAATACAGTAGCACATGAGTTCGGGCATCAGTGGTTCGGTGATCTGGTTTCTCCGGGAACGTGGGCAGATGTATGGCTCAATGAAGGCTTTGCAACCTACTGCGAAGCTTTGTGGAAAGAAAGCACAACCGGCTACACTGCGTATAAAACATCTATCAATGGAAATGCAAGCGGGTACTTCAGCGGTAATCCCGGCTGGCCGATTTATAACCCAAGCTGGGCAGTTACAACTCCGAACTTAAATACATTATACAATACTGCTATCACTTACGATAAAGGTTCATGTGTACTTCACATGCTGAGATATGTCCTTCAGGATACATCGGTATTTTTTAACTGCCTGCGTTCATATGCAACTGATACTGCAAACTTTAAATTTAAAAATGCAATCACGGCAGATTTTGTTGCAAGAGTAAATCAGGTATCAGGACAGGATTTGAACTGGTTCTTTGACCAGTGGGTATATCAGCCGAATCATCCTGTATATGCAAACAAGTATTGGTTTACAAATAACGGCGGTTCGAACTGGACGGTGAATTTTACTGCAAAGCAAACTCAGGCAGCTCCGTCTCCAGCATTCTTTAAAATGCCCATGGAAATAAAAATCACTTTTGTAGGGGGAACGGACACTACAATAAGAATAATGAATGATGTGAACAATCAGCAGTTCACTTTTAATTTTAATAAGCAGCCAAATGGATTTGAATTTGATCCGGGAAGAAATATTGTTCTAAAGGCAGGGACTACTACGATAGGAGTTGAGAATATCAGCAGTGAAATTCCCGGAACGTATTCATTGAAGCAAAATTATCCGAATCCGTTCAACCCTGTTACAAATATAAATTTCAGCATTCCGAAGCAGTCATTTGTAAAAATTACTGTGTACGATAATCTCGGAAGGGTAGTGAATCAGTTAGTGAATGGTATTTACACTGCAGGAAGTTATAAAGTGGATTTTGACGGAACGAACTTATCAAGCGGATTGTATTTTTATAGAATCGAAGCGGGAAGTTTTTCTGAAACGAAAAGTATGGTGCTGACCAAATAAATTTTCATCGCTGCTTCCCCCTCCTTTACAAGGAGGGGGACTGAGGGGGCGGTATCAAAAGTACATTCCACTAATGTTTCTTAAATATAAAAAGACCTGTCAGGTTTTTAATCCTGACAGGTCTTCTGCTAATTGTTAATCGTAAATTGAAATTTACTTCCCTTCAAGCTTTTTTAAAGCTTCTAACCCGCTTGTGCTTTTTGGGTCCAGCTCAACTGATTTTTTATAATTTATCAGCGCATTTTCTTTATCGCCTTTAGCCAGATATGCTTCGCCTAAACTATCATAAACATTTGCAGAATTAGGGAACATCTCAACATTAAATTTAAAAATCTCTATTGCATCATCTGTTTTTCCGGATTGCATCATCTGGTAACCAAGATTATTTATTTCACCTTCGTTCACAATATATTCATCTTTATTCTTTGCAAGTTCTCTTGCTTCGGCTATGGCTTCTTTGATGGTTTTTGAACCAGATGAAATTAGCACATTAGTAACAGATTTAGCCGGAAGCTTAACCGGTATTCTATACATAATTTTAGAAATGTCATTGGATATTTTAGAAGCCTGCCCGTTAGAATAATTGCTTAGTACTATTATTACTAAATTATCACTTTCAACGCGTATTATATTTGTATTGAATCCGTTTATTCCTCCGCTGTGAGTATATATTATTTTTTCATCAGTCGGACTTACTTTGGCCGGTACTACATTCCATCCGTAAGCATAGTTTTTTAAAAAAGGTGTAAACATTTTTGCTTTCATTTCAGCGGAAAGAAGTTTGCCCGTATACAATGCTCTGTCCCATTTATACATATCTTCAATAGTTGAATACATTGCCCCTGCTGAAAACGGAATTGTCATATCTATATATTTCGAAACGGCAACAGAGCCGAAAGCATTATCATATCCTATTGCCTGATTAGTCATTTTAACATCGTTGTGCTCATATCCGCTGTTAGTCATTTCTAAAGGTGTTAAAATGTTTTTCTGCAGAACTGTTTCATAAGTTTTACCCGTAACTTTTTCTATCACTGCTCCAAGCATTACATATCCAGTATTACTGTATTTGTATTCACTTCCCGGCTCAAACTCTAAATCGCCGTTACCATAAGTTAAGATTAAATCTTTAGCTGTAATTGATTTAGTCAGATGGTTT
>JBHEKU010000121.1:0-33866 GCA_041859205.1 Ignavibacteria bacterium
ATATTTTTTTCCAGAGGCTCTAAATTATATGATGCTGACGAATTTAGTTTATTACTTTATCAGTACCATTTTCTTTGTTGCTATAAATTTATTTTCACCTGCTACAATTGAATAATAATAAATCCCGCTGGCAAAATTTGAAGCGTTAAAATCAACTGCATAATATCCTGCTTCTTTATATTCGTTCATTAATTGAGAAATCACTCTTCCGGTTATATCATAAATCATTACTCCTACTTTCCCGTCATTCGGTAAATCAAAACAAATTGTCGTACTTGGATTAAAAGGATTCGGATAATTTTGCGCTAAGCGATAGCTCTTTGGCTTCTCAACTGTAACTGAGTGGTCAAGCTCATAATAATTATAATTTCCGTTATAATCTATTTGTTTCAATCTGTATTTATATTCCCCTGAGTTCAAATTTCTATCGTGAGTTGTATATTCATTTGTTTCATTTGAATTTCCTTTACCGGATATGAAGTTTACATCTTTCCATCCTTCTGAAATTCCTGATGTTGCTATCTTTACTCTCTGTACCTGAAACCCTGAGTTATTCTGTTCCATGGTTGTTTCCCATTGAAGCGTAACTTCATTTTTTGATATTGCAGAAGTAAATCCGGCAAGTTCAACAGGCAGCTGGCTGTTTGTTGGATTAATGAAGTTAAGAGTTACGTCAGTACCTGCATCTGTTTGTACTGCGGAGAAAGGCGCATTCCATGTTATGTTGTGATTAGCTGAAGAGTTTGTTATGGGAAGTCTTAATATTCCAACAAGTGTATTTGAAGTTGGTACATCTGCGCCGGGGTTTGTATTAATTTCTGTCTCGAGTGAGCGTGCTATTCCGGGACCATAATTTGCGGTGTACATTGCTGCATAATTTGTATTAGTTGCTACATCCCACTGACCTTTTGTTACAATTGTTGCGCCGGAAATATTCACTGCAGCGAGATTAAAATTAAATACATAACTCCCGTTTCCCATGTTCCATGCAACTTCACCTGTTCTTTTGATATATATCGATACATCGATATTTGTACCGTCATTCGTCTGAGTAATTGTCAGGTCAGCACTTTGGGAGAAAGAGCTTTGAGCAATTAAGATAAACAGAAAAGTTAAAATTAATTTTTTCATCGTGGTTTATTATTTATGGTTTTAAGTTTTAATATAATTTTATTTTTTATGGTCTTTGCCTTGCAATACCTGTGTTGTTTCTTACAATAGTTCTATCCGCCGAGTTAACCACTCCGTTACCGTCTAAATCAAATCGTATATAACCCGTCTGCCCCACATTACTCCTTATCAGAGTTCTGTCAGTTGAGTTTATTACTCCGCTTCCGTTTACATCACCGCTGTACAGGCAGTATCTTCCGCCTTTGAGCTTTAAGTTGTTGCCGTATGCTTGAGAGATTGCTGAAGTGAAATCGTATGTCGTTGTTGTTCCTCTTGTATAATTTTCTCCGCCGGTTTTGCTCCATGTTTCAATGCTGTTCCTGTGATTGATCGCGAGATAATAATCACCACTCGGAGCATTTTTGAAAGTAAACGATGCAATGAATGTAATTGAATCAATCACTGCAGTTGCAGAGTCTACAATTACGCTTCCCGTTAAATCCCATAGCTTAGCTTTTATTGTATCTCTTAGTCTTAATTGATTTGTTCCTGTATTCAATAACCCTTCGGGAATAACAGTTACGTTTATCGTTGTGATACTTTCCAATGAAGCTGTGTCAGCTGTTGAGAGGGGACTGATGTTTCCGTGTATATCTCTTGCAGCTATTTTATAAATATAAACTGAATCTGCCAGAGCGGTTGTATCAGAGAATGAAATAGAACTTGCAGTTGAAATATTTACTCCGTTACGATAGACGAGGTAGTCTTTCATATCTGCTTCAGTATTAGCAGTCCATGATAAGTTTATTTTTGTAGAAGTAGGAGCGGCAGCTAGTCCCGTTGGAGTAGCAGGTGAGAGGTTATCTATGCTTTGTCCGCTGACTACGTTACTTCGGAAATATTCTCCGTTTACATTTGTAAATGCTGTTACCCTGTAAAATACTCTGTTGTTATTTCCTGAAGAGGTATCGCTCCATGTTGGCGCAGTGTACTGATAATCGGAATTATTTGTTGCAGGAATACTGGCTTCAGACTCCCATACAAATCCGTTTAATCCCGGTGCCCTGCTTTTTTCTATGTAATATGCTGTGATTCTGTTCAATCCCCGGAAATCATATCCGCTTTTTGAAAATTTTAAGTGAAGATATCCCCCCTGGTCATTGGGAACATCCTTAGCATAGAGCATGTTCGGATTGCCCGGAGGAGCAGTAGAAAGATAAAGATAAACTTCACCTTTCGAGGAAGAATAGGTTGGCGCACCAACCATTACATCTGAATAACCATCGCCGTTATAATCGCCCGCCGATGAAACTATATAACCAAACTGTTCACTAATTATTGAGCTACTCATAATTATGGGATCCAGTGTATTAATATATGCGCTGCCCAAATACACAAATGCTTTCGATGTTGTACTTGCAGTACCTGTAATAATGTCATCATATCCATCCTTGTTTACATCTCTTGCATTACAAACAGAAACTCCTATATATTGTCCTGTAGTCCCGGTTAATGAAAAATCAGTAATATTATCCATCGTAGTTCCTCCGTAATACCCATATACTTTACCTGAATATGAACCGCCATCATCGTTGAGCGGTGCTCCAATTATTATATCAGAATATCCGTCCTTATTAATATCCATTCCACCGGAAACAGAATATCCGAAATAATCTAAGTTTGAAGTTCCGGAAAAAGTTAAATCTCTTGTTGTATCAATAATCGAACTGCCATAGTACATATAGGCTTTACCGGTTGTATTATATGGACATCCGATAATAAGATCTGCATATCCATCTCCATTTAGATCCCCTGCAGTTGATAAAGAATATCCGAAGTTATCATTGGCATATATTCCCCTGAAACTTGCATCCACAATATTGTCCATGCTTCTGCCTCCATAGTATAAATACACTTTACCTGCATCTACAGCCGGATCATCTGTGTTAGGTGCCGCAACAATTACATCAGAAAAACCATCAGCATTTACATCGCCTGCAGTTGATACTCTGTTCCCAAAATGGTCTCCTGCAGATTGTCCGGTTAAAATTATATCTTTTGTGGTATCCACCACGGAACCACCAAAACAAATGTAAGCTCTTCCGGTATTATTATTGTGAGAAGTAGCACCTATTATTACATTGCTGAACCCGTCACCGTTCACATCTCCCGCGGAAGATACGGCAAATCCAAATGCTTCAGTACTGGTCGAACCAATGAAATTTACATCTGCCACATTATCCAGGTTTGGACCTCCGAAATATAAACTAGCCCTTCCTCGACCACCTGAGTAGCCGGAAGAACCAATTATTAAATCTGAATATCCATCTCCGTTAACATCGCCGGCATTGGCAATATCAATACCCAAATAATCATTTGAAGCTGAACCGGTAAACTTTAAATCCGCTATATCACTTCCTATTAGTTTATTCTTATATAAATATATGCTGCCCGGTACAGTGCCTGTATAGGCATAAGGTACAGATACTATGATATCAGATGTTCCATCCGCATTTACATCTCCTGCTGAACAAACGGCAGTACCAAATGCATAAGAATTTGACGGGCAGCTATAAATTACATCAGGAATGTTATCGGGATTTATCCCGCCAAAATAACTATAGGCTGCACCACCCTGCGGAGATACAGCACTACTTCCGGGGCTACCAATTATTACATCAGCATAGCCATCAGTGTTAATATCTCCGGCAAATCCAACACAGTATCCAAAAAACTCATTGGCAGATTTTCCGCTCATAACTAAATCCGGGGTTGTATTCATAATTGCGCCTCCAAAGAAAACATAAGCGCGTCCTGCATCTGTAGCAACGGCATCATTGAAAGGGGCGGAAACAAGCACGTCTTCATAACCGTCTCCGTTCATATCGCCAATTCCGGATACACTAAATCCAAAATTATCAGATGTACTCTCACCCGTTAATGTAACGTCTGCAGAATTATCCATTGTTCTCCCGCCGAAATATATTAAAGTTCTTCCTGTCTGTGAGCTATAATATGGAGCTCCAACAATCACGTCTGAATATCCGTCTCCATTTACATCACCTGCCTGTGAAACGCTTAATCCCAACTCCTCTCCGCCGCTTCCTGATAAAGTAAAATCTGCAACATTATCCGGGGAATTTCCTCCCAAATATATAAATGCTTTTCCGTGGTTATCATGTGGTGATCCGATTATAAAATCGGAGTAGCCATCTCCATTTACATCACCTGCAGTCGAAACAGAATACCCTAAACCGCTATTTGATACTGCTCCTGTGAAAGTCAAATCTTCAACATTGTTCATTGCTGCTCGGCCATAATATAAGTAGGCTTTACCGCCGGTTCCTGCATAACACGCACCAATCAATAAATCAGAATAACCGTCACCGTTTACATCGCCCGCGCCTGCAACACTGCATCCGAAGTACCCATTTGTACTTGTTCCCGTGAAAACTAAATCTGCAATATCGTCCATTACGGAACCTCCGAAGAAAATATATGCTTTGCCGGTTGGATTTCCCGAAGAATTATTATAAGGTGCGCCGACAATTATATCATCATAGCCATCACCGTTTAAATCTCCGGCTTTAGCTACTGAGAATCCAAACCCTTCTGCATTAAATGTTCCGTTAAGTACCGAAGAAGACATTGCATCAGTCTGCAGAGAATCATCTGAACTTTTATCTGCGGTAACTATCAGCTTCGAAAGATTTTCTTCCGATATTCCTAATTCAGATGCTTTTGATTTTAAATCAAAAGTATTTTTATTTTGTGAAGAATTTTGATTGTTGTTGGGAGAATTTTTTGTCAAACCAATTTTACTTATTTCATTCTTTATCTCTGTAGTTCCTTTTATGAATTTTTCATTGGTGAATTTAGAAGTATTTGAAAAATTATCATTCAAAGCGTATACCTTGGAATAGGAAACAACTGCTGAAATGAGAAGAAAAATTACAATGATTTTTTGTTTTGATGTCATTTAATTTTTTATTTTTAGTGTCCGGGGATTTCTTATTATTTATATTTTTTTTATTTAATTGGGGATTAATATTTTTTATGGTCTTTGCCTTGCAATACCTGTGTTGTTACGAACTATAGTTCTATCTGCTGAGTTTACCACTCCGTTACCGTCTAAATCAAATCGTATATATCCCGTCTGCCCTACATTACTCCTTATCAGAGTTCTGTCGGTTGAGTTTATCACTCCGCTTCCGTTTACATCGCCGCTGTACAGACAATATCTTCCGCCTTTAAGCTTTAAGTTGTTGCCATATGCCTGCGTGTTAGCAGAAGAGAAGTCATATGTTGTTGTTGTTCCTCTTGTATAATTTTCTCCGCCCGTTTTGCTCCATGTCTCAATGCTGTTCCTGTGAACGATTGCTAGATAATAATCGCCGCTCGGCGCATTTTTAAATGTAAATGATGCAATAAAAGTAATTGAATCAATTATTGCCGTTGCAGAATCAACTATTACGCTTCCTGTTAAATCCCATAGCTTAGCTTTTATTGTATCTCTCATTCTAAGCTGATTTGTTCCTGTATTCAATAACCCTTCAGGAATAACAGTTACATTTATGGTTGTTATACTTTCTAATGAAGCTGTATCTGCTGTTGAAAGCGGACTTATGTTTCCGTGAATATCTCTTGCAGCTATTTTGTATATGTAAGTTGAATCTGCTAGTGCAGTTGTATCGCTAAAAGAAACCGAACCTGCCGATGAAATATTTACTCCATTACGATAGACGAGATAATCTTTCAAATCGGGTTCAGTATTTGCAGCCCAAGATAAATTTATTTTAGTTGAAGTAGGGGCGGCTGCAAGTCCCGTTGGAGAAGCAGGGGATAGATTATCTACACTCTGGCCATAGACAATATTGCTGCGCCAGTACTCTGAACCAATTGAAGTCTGAGCGGTTATTCTGAAATAAATCCTATCGCTGCCGTTTGAAGAGGAATCTCCCCATGAAGAAGCCGTGAAAGAATAAATAGGATTGTGAGTCGGCGCAATTGTTGTAACGGGTTCCCAAGCATATCCGCTTACACCGGGAGGTGGACTTTTTTCTATGTAGTAACCTGTTATTCTGTTCTGACCGCTTGCATCATAACCGCTTCTTGTGAATTTTACTCTTACATTCCCGCCCTGGTCATTAGGAACATCGCTTACGGATATTAATCGAGGAACTATAGCAGGGGAAGAGGAGAAATACAGAAAGGCAGAACCCCAATTACCATGGTGATAGCTTCCGCTTAAGATATCATTAAATCCATCATTATTAAAATCTCCTGCAGAAGAAATACTGTTACCAAAATAATCACCTGCTTCACCTGTCATTATAATTGAAGCACTTGTACTCATATCAGAGCCGCCAAAATAAATATATACTCTGCCGGAGATAGCGTCATGCATAAAATACTGTGGTGCACCTACGATGATATCATCATATCCATCTTTATTTATATCTCCAGCCGAAGCACATTTTGACCCAAAATCTTCTGTATTAGCATGACCGATAAGAAGCTTATCGTATGTTTCGTCAAAATTATATCCACCATAATAAATATACATTGCTCCTCCGTTCTCAATTGCATGATATCCCGGTGCTCCTGCCATAATATCCGGAAATCCGTCACCGTTCACATCTCCGGCTCCTGCTAAACTCCATCCAACTCCTCCTTCACCCCTAAGCAGCAGATCAGGATAATTGTTCATATAAAGTCCCCCAAATATAAAACATACTACACCTTCATTGCCGTTAAACGTATAATTCGGCGCTCCTATAGCAACATCATCGTATCCATCTCCATTTACATCTCCTACGCCTGCAACAGAAAATCCAAAGTAACTTCCACCACTAAATAGTAGTTCCCGCCAGGCAATATTTGAAACTGTCAAACCCCCGAGGTATATATATGCACGTCCTGTATCATTATCGGTTCCAATTATTATATCATTAAATCCATCGGAATTTACATCACCGGCTGAAGCGACTGAATGTCCCAAGCGATCTCTCGGTAATCCTGTGAATATTACATCACTTACTGAATTTACAATTGCTCCCCCATAATATAATAATGCCCTGCCGTTTTGAGATCCTGCATAATCATAATAAGGCGTGCCTATCAAAATGTCATCATATCCATCACCATTTACATCCCCTACACCTGCAATTGCAGCAATACCAGAAAATGAGTTATTGATATTAAATTGTACATCTGCAGTAGTGTTAATGTTAGCACCTCCGTAATATAAATAGACATGACTAATAGTATCAGTTTGCGCTGAAATCATTATATCATTATATCCATCTCCATTTACGTCTCCGGCATTAGTAACTGAGGTTGCAAAATAATATTCATTCGGGTTCACCCGCTGAAATTCCAAATCCGGAATATCATTTCCAGTCAATGAATTTTTATAAATGAAAGCTTTGCCTATTGCATTACCGTTATTATATGGAGCGCCGACTAAAAAATCGAAATAGCCGTCACCATTTAAATCGCCTGCAGTGGAAACTGAATATCCGAAGCTCGAATTGGTTTCATTACCGTTGAGCAATATATCCGGATAAATATCCATATTAATACCGCCGAAATAAACATCTGCTGCTCCGTAGTTTGTTGCAGTTCTGTTGCTTTGAGGTATTCCCACAATTACATCATCAAAGGCATCACCGTTTACATCTCCAATACCTGCAACAGAGTAACCGAAATTTGTATTTGCATAAATTGATGTAATGGTTTTATCCGCTGTATTATCTACCGAACTTCCTCCGTAATAAATGTAAACCCGTCCTGCATTAGTTGCTCCGCCATCGTTATTAGGTGCGCCTATGATTATATCGGAATAACCGTCTCCGTTTACATCACCTGCAGAGTTAATCCCTCTTCCAAATTCATCTGAACCTGCCTGACCTGTAAACGTAACGTCAACAACGTTATTCATCGATGCACCGCCGAAATAGCAGTAAACTCTTCCCGCATCAACTCCTCCGGCATCATTCAAAAAAGCAGATACCAAAACATCTGAGTATCCGTCACCGTTTACATCACCTGCTGATGAAACTACTGAACCGAAAGCATCTCCTGCGCCTGTACCTGTGAAAGTAAGACTTGAAGAATAATTTAAACTTGTTCTTCCAAAAAATAGGTATGCAGCACCTGCATTATTTGCGGCTGCATCATTCCCGTTTGCGCCTACTATAAAATCAGAAAGTCCGTCGCCGTTTACGTCTCCTGCGCATGCCGCAGATACTCCGAACCAGTCACCTGCAGTGCCACCTGATACAGCAGCATCATAGGAATTATTCAAACCGGGTCCGCCGTAGTACAAATAAATTTTACCTTTATTGGAATTATATGGAGAGCCAATTATTATATCTGCATATCCGTCTCCATTCACATCACCGGCACCTGAAACTGCTCCACCGAACATATCTCCCGATGCTTCGCCATTAAAAATCAAAGCCGGAGTTGAACTCATTACGAGCCCACCGTAATACAGGAATGCTCTTCCTGCATAAGTGCCTGGTTGAGAATTAAACGGAGAGCCGACAATAATATCATCGAAGCCGTCACCGTTTACATCTCCTGCTTTTGCTACGCAGAAGCCGTAGTAATCCAGCGCCGTCTGCCCCGAAAGGACTGATGAATTTAATGCATCTGTTTGAAGCGAATCGGAAGGAATATTATTTAAAATTTGAGATAACTGTCCCTGTGATATGCCAAGCTCTGATGCCTTGGAATTTAAATCGAAATTTATTGTACGTTTTGTCTGCCCAAGTGTTGAATTAGAATTTTTTGTGAATCCTATATTGCTAAATTCTTTTTTTAAGTTATCCGTTGCTTCGGAAAACTTCGCATTGGAGAAAAAGCCTTTTGAGTTTGAAGTATATGAGTCTGAAAGTGCAGCTTTGATTGGGAGAATAGTAGCGAAAATAAAAAGAACAACAATAATTCGGATATTAAAATAGGGGTACATTTTAATATACTTAAAGTTGTCTGGATAAGCTGAATTTGAATGTCAAAAATCATGAGAACTCTGTAAAAGTAAAAACAGCATTATTTTACTTAATAAACAAATTTATTAATAGAATAAATCAGACTGTATGATGTAAATCATAAAAAAAAATGATCTATATCATACCTTTTTATTGGTTGACTTAAATTCAGCAAAATGTTGGTATTTTAAAAATACAGAATTTTTAATGCTTGTATGTTATTACTAATCTTGTACATCAAAAAGACCGCATGCCGGTAATTCTGGATTTGGAAGTAGGAATATAATTTTTAGAAGCCGAGCTAGAAGAAAAAATTGCTTTATGTCAATCTTACCCCCCAGATAAATTGAATTACGATAAAACAACTTTGTAAAGCAGATTTACAAAGTAAGGTAATTTATCATCTTTTAATTTACATACCTAAAATAAAATTTTATTTAGTTTTATATAACTGCCACCATGGTGTATGGGGTGCATCATGATGCTCAAAGTGATATCCAAAAAAATAACAAGTTATCATTGCAAGCAGATGGTTTTTGGGCAGAGTTCGTGCATGATGCGGATTCATTTCTTCGTGATGTGGTTTTCTATGCGGGATATACGTCCCGAAGAAAAATAACTGAAGTGTTCCGAGTATTGCGGGAGCTACCATAAAAGCCCAGATAGAACTTTCAGGGTAAAACAATTTTAATACATTAAATAATACTGCAACAATTAATATTTGCCAAACGGTAACATATCTTGCCATAAAAATAAAAAACCACAGAAAGAAATTCTGTGACTTGGTATAAAAATCAGGATCAGTATAGCCGCATGGATTTTTATGATGCTTGTAGTGATTTTCCCGTAATTTTTTATAAGAGAGCCCGGCAAATAGAAAAGTACTTAACGCTCCGATGAAGTTGTTAATTTTTTTGTTACGTGAAACTGTTGCGTGCATAGCATCATGAGCCGTGATGAATAGACCAGTATAGAGATATGTCTGTAGCAGTACATGAAAATAAAATAGCGCACTTGATAAATTTGCTTCTACATTTATGAGGCAATAAAAAAAATGTACTGACCAAAAAAGTATAACAAGTATTGCTACAAAAACTCCCATTGGTTAATATAAAATTAATTTTGATTTTGTAAAATTGAATCAGCAGCTTTTTTCCCGGAAAGAATGACTAAAGATATTCCGCCTCCCGGATGTGCGCTGCCACCGCAAAAATACAGACCTTCAATATCTTTTGATTTATTTGTCTGGCGGAAGAAAGCTGCCATCTTATCATTTGAAGAAATCCCGTAAATGCTTCCTTTGGTTGAAGAAGTTTTTTGCATCATATCTTTCGGTGTCATAGTTCTTTCAAAAACAATATTTTCTTTCAGATTAATTTTGAAAGTGCTTTCAATTCTTTTAACTATGTTCGCTTTAACTCTTTTATGTTCTTTATCCCAGTCCTGATAGTCATCATACGGAGCATTTACCATCACAAACCAGTTTTCAAATCCTTCAGGCGCGTCACTCTCTGAAAATTTAGATGAGATATAAATATAAATTGTCAGGTCATCGCTGCAGGTTTTTTTATTGAATAAATAATCGAATTCCTTCTTGTAATCCTTTGCAAATAAGATATTGTGAACATTCGGTTCCGTTGTTATTTTTTTTACTCCCCAGTAAAATACAATAGCTGATGTCGATGGTTCAAGCTGCTTATACTTTTTTGCAGTTTTGAAAGTTGTGTCCTGCAGCAAATTTTCATAGGTGTTCAATACATCAGAATTACTTATGATAATATCAAATTTTTTTTCTTCGCTATTAACCTTTAACCCAGTTACTTTTCTAGAACTGAAATTTATTTTTTCCACAGGAGAATTTAAATAAAATTTGACTCCTTTTTTAATGGCAAGTTTCTCCAGCGAAGAAATAAGGTTATACATTCCGCCCTCTATATATCCTCCTCCGATGGAATTCTCTACATGCGTAATAATATTAAATGTTGCAGGGATTAGATATGGATTAGAACCATTGTAAGTAGCATATCTGTTGAATAACTGAATCATTTTTTCATCGGTAAAAAACGAACTTACCGCTTCATTCATTGTACGGAATAAATCAATCTTTCCAATATTCAAAAGCGCTTTAAAACTGCTTTTGTTAAAGAGGTACTTTAATGAAATATTATCGTTGAAAAGAAATGTATCTGAAGTGTACTTGTATATATTGGAGCAGTAATTGTAAAACTTTATGAGACTCTCGCGTTTATCTTTTGTTTTGTTTTCAACTTCACTGTAAAATTTCTCTTTGTCGTGGTAAGCATTGAGGATAGTACCATCAGTATAAAAATATTTGCAGAGCAAATCAAGCTGCTTAAAAGAAAAATAATCGGACATCTTTTCGCCTGTGGATTCAAACAACTCTTCGATTACAAAAGGCATCGTTACCAGGGAAGGTCCGGTATCAAATCGGAAGTCATCTGCCTGTATAAAATTAGCTTTACCTCCAAGTGAACTATTTTTTTCAAATAACTCTACGTCATATCCTTTGTGAGCAAGTCTTATTGCTGCAGAGAGCCCGCCGATTCCGCCTCCTATAACCGCAACTTTTTTACTCATGAGTAACTCTGTTTATCATTAAAAAATTATAGGGTCAGTCATCTCTGTGCGTTGTGTTTCAAACAAACCTTTTGCATAAATTAAAACTTTCTCTGTGCTGCTTACATATACTCTGCTAGTATAGATATCATAATCTTGTAATTCAATTTTATCCAATATCCCTGAGTAAACTTTTAACATTAGGAGCACAGTTCCACTGGAACCATCATTAGTCAGATATGGAATTCCATAATACGCTTTATTATATAGATACCGTGCTTCGTATATATAATATTTTATAAGTTTTTTAAAATTTTCATTCACTAAATTATCCTTAATATCCTGCTCTGTATAATTAAATTTTTGCAGCATTAACTGAGGAATGTAAACTCTCCCTATCTCAAAATCTTCTTTAATGTCTCTTAAAATGTTTGTTATCTGCATTGCTTTACCCAGACTTTCAGCATATTCAAAAACCTCTTCATCTGAATATCCGAATACATGGCACATAATTATCCCAACTACAGAAGCAACTTTATAACAGTATAAATCTAAATCTTCATTTGAGTTGAAACGTTTTATGGTATTATCCATTTCAACGCCTTCTATCAGTTCGATAAAATATTTTTTGGGAATTTTGTATTTTTTTATCGTTTCGCAAAAAGCACACGATTTACCTTTAGAAAGGAAGCCATCATAAATTTTTTCCAAATCAAGTGTAAGCTTAACAAGGTGTTTTTTTGTTTCTTCAGGAGATTCAGAAAGGTCAACAACGTTATCAGCATACCGGCAAAAAGCATAAACGGCATAAGCAGCATATCTCTTCTCTTTAGGCAGCATGAATGAAGAAAAGTAAAAACTTTTTGCATACTGTTTAGTGTATACTCTGCATTCTTCAAATGTTCTATTGAATGGATTAAAGCTTATCATTTCACTTTTCACTGCTTATTAAATTATCAACTATCTTTGCAGATGATAAAACTCCCGGGATTCCTGCTCCCGGGTGTGTTCCTGCTCCGACTATATATAAATTATCTACATCCTCAGATTTATTATGAGGTCTGAACCACGCAGACTGTGTAAGAATCGGTTCAACTGAAAATGCAGAGCCAAGATAACTGTTCAATGTATCGTTAAAATAAATGGGGTCTATATGATGCTCTGCAATAATATTCTCACGTAAATTGGGAAGATAGTTGTCCTCGAGGAATTTCAAAATTCTGTCTTTATATTTTGGAGCTTCTATTTTCCAATCTATGCCTGAAGCTTGATGGGGCACAGGGGAAAGTACATAAAATCCTTCGCATCCTTCCGGAGCAATTGTGTCATCTGTCTTAGTCGGCATATGTAAATAAAGTGAAAAATCGTCAGCTAATATTTTGTTAGTAAAAATGTCATCAAGTAATCCTTCGTATCTTTTCCCAAGTATAATGTTGTGATGCTCAAGTTTTGAATCGAGATATCTTTTCTTAGTCCCAAAATAAATTACGAACAATGACATGCTGTATCTCGTCTTTGCAATTTTATTATCAGTATATTTTTTTCTGTACTTCTTATCTATCAGGTTTTTATAGGTAAATCCTGTCTCAGCGTTTGAAATAAAATAATCTGCAGATATCTTTTCACCGTTCATTAGTAAAGCGGATTTTATTTTTCTGTTTTCTATTTGAAGCTCTTTTATCTCAGAATTCAGATGCAGCTTTCCGCCAAGCTCTTCAAACAATTTCACCATTCCTGCAATGATTGTTTTAGTCCCGCCTTTGGCATAATGAACTCCCCATTCTCTTTCAAGATAGTGTATCAAAGCATAGATGGAAGTTGTTTGGAACGGATTCCCGCCGACAAGCAGGGGGTGAAAAGAAAAACACTGCCTGAGGAATTCGTTTTTTACAAATCCGGAAACATACTTGTAAACACTTTTATGTGATTGCAGCTTAATCAAATCAGGAATTATTTTAAGCATGTCAGTTATTTTCAGAAATGGTTTATCGGCAAGCTCAACAAAACCTTTCTGAAATATTGGTTTAGTAGTTTTTATAAACTCTATGTAACCTGCTTTATCTTCAGGTGACCATTTATCTATTTCTTTAAGAGTAAAATCAAAGTCGTCATTGTAATCAAAACTTTTTCCTTCGTGATTAAAAATCCTGTAAAAAGGATTTAAAGGAATTAGCTCAAAATAATCTTCCTTTTTCTTTCCGGCTGCTTGAAAAATTTCATCGAAGAGAAACGGAGCTGTTATTACAGTCGGACCTGCATCGAATGAGAAGCCATTTATTTCAAAATAGTAAGCTCTGCCCCCCGGCTTATCAAGCTTTTCAAAAATCTCTACATCAAATCCTTTTGCAGCAAGTCTTATTGCTGCAGCAAGCCCGCCAAAGCCGCTGCCAATTACAAATACTTTTTTATTTTTCACTCAGGGGTTTTGTTAATTTTTCCCAGATAATTAGATTCAGAGTAACAAGGCTGAATCCGTATAAAAAATCTTCAATGGGAATAGTAAATAATCTAAAATTTGTTATAAAATTGCTGTTGTACATAACTATTGGCCGCCATGTAAGGTAGCCGTTAACTATGAAAAGTAGAACCACTAAAATTGCCCAAAAATTCCAAAAAGATTTTCTCTTGTACAATTTAGTCCCGAGTAAAAAATCAAAAATGATAACTATTATTACTGCTAATATTGAAAGTGAAGTATAAGTAATCATCTTTTCTGCTTTTTAAAAAATTTAACGCTTTCCCACAGAAACAACGAACAGAAAGGAATTACAAAAAAGAATAGAATTTCTTCAAGCGGAAGATTGAAAACAAATATTCCTGTTACATATTTTTCGTTAAAACTCCAGTGTCCTGCTTTAGTTGCAAGAACATCCCAGGTGATAAATATTGTTGCAGGTATAATTAAGGCAGCAGCAAGTCTTATCGGTTTTCTATAAAAATTAATTTTCTTTGAGAAGCTAAGTATAAACGGAAATATAATACTGGCAAGCAGAACTAAAAAATATTCACTTTTCATTTTTGCGTAAGTAAAATAATGTAAGAAAAATTATTAATATGCCTGATATTCCGACAACAGAATTAAAGTAATAGTTGTTCAAAATATTGATCAACAAAAATTGAAATATGCTCGATGTTAATACAATAATTGGAAAAGAAATTTTAACTGACGGAATATATTTCCCAATAATTATGTCTAATATAAAACTAAATGCAGTTCCGATAACAAACCAGCTTAAATAATTTTGAAATGGAATAGTACTTCCTGCCCATATCCAATAATTATTTATGAAAGATGCAAAAGGCTCCAACATAACATCTATAAATGCAATTAAAAGTCCGCTGAGAAAAATTACGAAATACTTATTCTTATTCTTTAAAAAGTATTTTAATATAATAAATGAGTTCACGCTTAAAGTCATCCATGCGAATGCAATGGCAAGCGGCACACCACCGGGAAAAATTGGGGAGAGTACTTTTGTGTACTCATAACTGCCAAATGGAAATCCGGTTTGGACTCCGATAGTTTCGATAACTAACGATAGTAAAATTATCAAGAGACTTGCAGAGACTGCTTTTGCTTTGGAAGTGAAATCTGCTAAAATTAAGAACGTTACCAATGACTGCACAAAAAGATAAATGGAAGAAGTAGATAAATAATTAAGCTTCAAAGAATCATTTAGCATAATAAAATAACCCACAGGATACATTACAAGCAGTAATACAAAAGCTATATTTTTAAATTTAGTAAGTGTAATGTTAATTTATTTTAATTTGTAACTGCGTCCTTTCCAGCTTGGACCCTTGGTAAATGCTACAAGCCTCCATGAATTTAAAGTAATTAAAATTACAGTTAAAATCCCGAATGGATGCAAAATGCTTGATGTAAAACTCAGTTTGTATTTAAAACTTAAAGTAAATCTTATAAAATAATTTATAGATATTTGTGCGAGACATATTAAACTTAGTAATGAAAATCCCTGCGTTATTAAAAAATATGTTACCCAATAAAATGGCAGTACGAAAAAAATAAAATAAAAAATTATAATACATAACATAGTGACAAACGAAAATCCCAGCCCCGCAAAAATATTTTTTGAAAATCCTTCCCATACCTGTGAAAAATTTCGATACATTCTGCAGCTTACCATTTCAATTCCGTTTAAAACTATTAGCTGCATATTGTTCTTTTTGATAAGCTTACCCATAGAAACATCTTCGACCATTGCATTTTTTACAGATTCATACCCCCCAATTTTTTCAAGAGAAGATTTCTTAAAAAGCATATACTGACCAACTGCTATAGTAAATTGTTTGAAACCTCTTTTCTCAAGGAAATAAAACGGCAGCAATGAAAATGTGACGAAATGTAAAATAGGAATTACAAGTTTCTCTGAAAGAGTCATTGTAATTTGATACGGCACAACAGAAAGTAAATCTGCATTGCGCACTAATGCAGTTTCAATCCCGGTACGAATTGAATTTGACTTATGAATAGTATCGGCATCAGTGAATAACAGCCAATCACCTTTAGCAGACTGTGTCAGCTGATGGCATGCAAAGCTTTTGCCAATCCAGCCTTCCGGTAGTTCTGCGCCGTTAATAATTTTTAATTCCGGGAATTTATTTTGTAATTTTGAAAGTATTACTCCGGTTCTATCTGTTGAATGATCATTTAGAACAATAACTTCGTATTGCGGATAATCTTGTTTGAATAGAGACTCAACACACTGACTGATGTTATCCTCTTCATTTCTTGCAGGTATTAGTACAGATACAAGTGGAAGTTTAGATGCATCAATTGCGGGAAATTGTCTTCTGCGGGTAATATAGAGATTCCATACAAAGATAAGTAAAAATGAAGTTAAAATTACCAGAACTGAAATTTGGAAATAGAGCATTTAAGTATGACTATTTATTTCTGTTATCAATGGACTTTTTGCCCGAAAGTAATGTGCTGTAGCTTGAAGTGTAGGAATTCAAAATATCGGATTTTAGAATTCCCAGATTGTTTGTAAGCTCATCGGATAGAACATTAGTAAGCTGCTTTCCGTTCCCATTATTTTTTATTTCAAAGGGTCTTAGTTTGAGAAATATTTCAGGTCTTTGTTGCATTAAATATTCATATCGGAAGCTTAAGGAGAATAAATTTACATCACCTGTTTTTTCTATTATTTTGCTTAAGCCTGAATGAAAAATTAAAGGTCTTGTATCGTTGGGCAGCATTTTCCCTTGCGGAAAAATCCACAGAACTTTTTGGGTATCTTTTAAAAGTTCAACAGAGTATTCTATTGCTTTATAGGCTGAAGATGATGAGGATTTATCAACAGAGAACGCTCCCAGACGACTGAAGAATTTATGCTTCGCCAGCTGTTCAATATCCATCATAATATATGCGTCTATATTCCATATACTCTTAGAAAGAAAAAAAGCAATTAAGCCATCCCACCAGTTAGAATGATTTGCAAATATGATTGTTGGCAGATTTCGGTTTCTATTTCCAAAAGCCGACGAATTATCCAGGTGAATTTTATAGAAGAACTTTTTTATAAGACGTGTATTGTAAAAATTAAAAATTTTTTCAAATAATCGAATTTTTCGTGCTTTAATCATAAATGGAAATTAGTTGGTTCATTTCATACAAATTGTTGTAAATCAATTACGATTTTAACAATAATATAAAAATATACTCTACGGGTTGAAAGTGAAATAAAATTTTAAGACTGGAAATTGCTCAAATTGTTTAATTAAACGACTTTATCTTAATTTTTCAACAGGCGGATTTTAAGGCACTTAAAAATTGTAATTGTTGCAACATCAAAAATACTATCAATACGAATGTTAATTTAGAACGACACTCTTTTTACTAAAAAAGAAACGGCAAAGATTGAAAGTTCTTTGCCGTTTTTTTGTACCCCTATTAAAAAAAATAACCTGCACCGGCTTTTCTGGGCACGATGCAGGCCTCCGCTATGACGATGTTATCGCCATTATCATTTAAGTAAAATCATTTTTTTAATAACTGAGTAATCCGCAGAATTTAATTTGTAAAAATATATTCCGCTGGAAAGATTATAATCAGCAGCGTTCAAAGCTACTGTGTGATATCCTGCAGAAAGATTAGTGTTAATTAATGAAGTTATTTCTCTTCCACTTATATCATATAATCTAAGTGAGATATATTCATCCTTTGGAATTTCAAATGTAATTTTTGTTGCAGGATTAAATGGATTAGGATAATTCTGATTTAGAACAAATTTTTTAGGTACACCTATTACAACTTCATTCTGCAAATCGTAATATTTGTAATTTCCGTTGTAGTCAATTTGTTTTAACTTGTAAGAATATTTTCCGGGTATTAAATTTTCATCGCTGAACGTATAATTGTTTTCTGTACCCGAGTTTCCGTGACCTGCAACACTTCCAATTTTTCTCCAGCTATTATTTACATTATCTTTCCTTTCAATATCAAAACCGCTGTTGTTCAATTCTGAGGAAGTTGTCCATTTTAAAATTACGTTATTTTCTCTTCTTTCATAATTGAATAAAGTAAGTTCAACAGGCAAAAGGGGATTTGAATATTTAAGAGTAACTATTTTATTGGAGTTTGCCAGAGAGTTTCGTGTTAAAGATATGTAAAGAGAATTATTCGCATCTATGGAAAATGTATTTGCGACCATATTATTACTTCCGCTTCCATTATAAAATATTGAATCTATTAAACTCCCGGAGCTGTTTAACCTCATAACTTTCAGATGAGAAGTTGAAAAAGTAGGTGTCCAAAAATAACCAAGCACAAATATTGTCCCATCATTTGATGCTATGATTTTTTTAGAAGATTCAGCTGTAGAATTAGATATATGTGTGAACAACCATTCTAAATTACCTGCAGGGGTATATTTTAATACGGCAGATTTTGTTAAAAAATAACCCAATCCGGAATCCATTGAAAGAGTACCGCAAATATAAACATTCCCGTCATCAGCAATTGTGAAATCTTCTGCATGGTCGTTATTATATGTTCCGTAACTTGTCGTATCAGTCCATTGTAAAGATAAAGATGAATCAAGTTTGACTATTATCATCGTTACTCCCGTACCTTTTCCTACTGCATAAATATTCCCGGAATTATCCATTTTCATTTTATATAATGACTCCTCTGCATATTCATCATCATAGAGGTAAGAATGAATTAAATCTCCATCAGGCGAATATTTCAAAAAATTAAAATCAGGGGTTAAATATTCCGAGTTACCTGCAGTGTAAATAAAGCCTGCATTATCCTTCACAATAAATCTTGAAACATCCGTTCCCAAAACCAACGAGTCACTGCTGTCAAAATTTTTTGCCCATGTTACATTGCCCGCAGTATCGAGCTTCATTGTCAGCGCATCCTGATTACCATTTTCCCAGTTAAAAGTATAGCCGGTAGTATAAATGCCGTTAGGAATGTCAACTAAAATATCAAGTACATAATCATAATTTGTACCGCTGAAGTTATAGATTCTTGACCAAGAAACATATCCGTCGGGTGTAATTTTATATATAGCGCAATTCTGATTTGTTGCCGCATCTGTGATATTTCCTGCTGCATAAATATTCCCATCGCTTCCTACTTTAATAACCTTACCTTCATCGTGATTGTTTGCAGAGCCGGCAAAAGTTCTTACCCATTCTTCCACACCGGATGAGTTGTATTTTATGACAACAAAATCGTAATCAAAACCTGATACAGATTTTTCCCCAACGACATAGCAATTGCCTGAGGCATCAATAACATTATCGTTAGGAGTATCGCGGTTTGGTCCGGCTGCATTGTATGTTTGGCTCCATTGAAGAGTTTGTGAAAATAAATTTTGACTCAATGCAGTTAACATTAGAGTCAAAAAGAGTAAGTAAATTTTTGATTTCATTTTTAGCGGATTAAATTTTCAAAATTGAAATTTATACTTTTTGATTAAGGCAGTTTAAATCCGGAAAGACACCTGCCGGCAGTAAATGCTGCAATGCGGGGATTGCTTCCGGCAGGTTTTATTTTGAATTGAAATTTTTGGGATTTAATGAACTTGTTAAGCTTAGTGAAAGATATAGTTTTGGAGGCGATAATATTTTTAAATTTAATCATAGCGGATGATTTAATTTTTAAACTATTGCAACATAATGATTGAAAATTTAATTGTGAAAGGAATTTTATTTAGTGTTGTGAAGTGAGAATATCTTTGAAAAATGCCGAAAAACAGCTAAAATAAGCTATTCTGTATTATTTTAGCCGTGAAAATGTGAAATGATTTTTACTGAAAAATGATTTATATTTCCGAACCTCTACAGAATGAAAGCGAATAATCTCACAAGTTTACTCTCATCTTTTTCAAAAGATGAAGTAAAAGAATTCAGAAAATTTCTGGAATCGCCACTGCATAACGGCAGCGGAATATTACTTTCACTTTACGACGAAATTATAAAAGGCTATCCCGCATTTGTAAATCTTGAAACCCGCCTCACAAAAATTTTTTCCAAAGTTTACTCAAATAAAAAAGTAAATGATGCTTTAATAAGGAAAAATATTTCTAACCTTACTAAGCTAGGTGAAAAATATATAACTCTGCTTCATTTTCAGAACGACGAGCCGAGATATGCTTTAACAAAACTCTGGGCTTTAAAAAAACGCAAACTTGAAGCGCTTCACAGACAGGCGTTGGAGAGCACATCAAAATTATTTGATGAACGAGGATATAAGCTGGAGTTTAGATATTTTTTAAATGTAGAAAAAAGTGAGCATCACACATTTATAAGAGGAAAATTGGAAGATGGGAACAAGCTTTTCCCTGAAACCTCAAACTCATTTGTAGTTTATGCATTTAATAAGTTTGTGGATATGAACGATAAAATATTTTCGCATAGTACTTTAACAGGCGACCACCCCGAATTTTATCTGGAACATCTTTTTAACTCGATAGACCTACAAAAATTTGCTTCGCAAATAAAACTAAGCGGAGCAGAGGGAAAAATGTTGAACATTCTTGTTATGATGGTTGAAATGCCTAAAAAGGAAAACGTGAATGACAAAGAGCTCTTCATAAAATTGCGTGATGCAATGTATGATTATTTTCCGCATATAAATAAAGAAACGCAGCTTGGTTATCTTGTAAGGTTAAGATGTTTTTGTGATGTGGCATTCGGTAAAACAGACTATGAATTCTGGCATAGAGAGGAGTTTAAAATTTATCAATACATGCTTGATAATAATATTTTTGAAGCATCATACTATAAATATTTTATGCTTGTATGGTACCGCTCAATTGCGAGTATAGCTATTTCAGTGAAGGAATTTCAATGGGCAGAGAATTTTATTGAAGAGTATTATCACAAAATGAATCCCGTAGAGAGGGATGGAATTTATAAATACAGCAAAGGACTTTTAAGATTTCACCAGGGAGTTTATGAAGAAACTATGAAGCTGATTGAAGAAGTCGATTTCGTTCATTTCAGATTAAAGTTTGATGTCCGTATTCTTAAACTGAAAGGTTTTTATGCCTTGGGCTATTACGACAATGCAAGATATATACTTGATGCATTCCGGCACATGGTAAAGGTGAGCTCTGAAATAAACGAGAATACCAGAAAGCGAATAAACTTATTCCTTAAGTATTATGTGAAATTGCTTCGCATAAAAGAGTCCGCTAATTACTATGAAGCTAAGTTATTACAAGATGATGTAAAGAATAATCCGAATTGTGAACAGCTTACATGGATTAATGAAAGTATTTCAGATTTAATTGCTTCAGCCGGAAGAAAAAAGAAGGTGTCATAAGCTTCAATATTTACTCCATTTTTTTCATTTCATATAAAATAAATAAACACCTGCCGTATTTACTTTTTAAATGAGGAAATAACTCATTTTACTTCGAATTTCATCCGTAAATGCTGAAATCAATCTGCACGCTTGATTTCGAGCCATTTCCTTTTTGGCATTTCTCAAACCTTTTATCCAATCAAAATAAAGTCCGGGGAATATCTTTATAAAATCTTTATACTTTCGCCTCAACATTTTATTTTCTGCTTATATTTTCCTTAGTATTTTTGAATAAATAAAATACTCAATTAAATATTTCATCATGGAATGGCAATACTTAGCGGGACTTATAATCGTAGTTTTTCTTCTCGCATATTTAGTGTACGTGATTTTTAAACCTGAAAAATTTTAGCATATGAAAACTTTAGACTATATTCAGGTAATATTTTACATTTTAGCAATTACTGCAATTACTCCGCTGCTTGGAAAATTTATGTTCAGCGTTTTTTCAGGCAGGAAAAACATTTTAACTCCTGTTTTTGGTAAACTTGAGCAGTTTTTATATAAGTTTTTCAAAATAAATCCTGCAGATGAAATGAACTGGAAGAAATATCTCTTCGCAGTTCTTACTTTCAACTTTGCGGGATTTCTTTTCGTGCTTCTGCTTCAGCTTTTTCAGCAGTGGCTTCCGCTTAATCCGGAAGGATTACCCAACGTTCCTTTTCATCTCGCGCTGAACACAGCAATCAGCTTTATGACTAACACAAACTGGCAGTCATACGGCGGCGAAACAACGATGAGTTATGCTACGCAAATGCTTGGGCTGGGAGTACAAAATTTTCTAAGTGCAGCAACGGGTATTGCTGTTCTTCTTGCATTAGCCAGGGGAATAACTATAAAACTCAGTGATAAGCTTGGAAATTTCTGGGTCGATATGGTTCGTTCAACAGTTTATGTTTTGCTTCCTCTTTCAATTTTATTATCAGTTGTTTTGATGGGACAAGGCGTAGTTCAATCATTTTCTCAATATGAAAAAATTACAACTATTGAGGGTGCCGAGCAGACAATTCCGAGCGGTCCTGCCGCTTCTCAAATAGCTATAAAGCAGTTAGGTACCAACGGCGGTGGATTTTTTAATACAAACAGCGCACATCCGTTTGAAAATCCTACTCCATTATCGAATATGTTAGAGATGCTTGCGCTGTTATTAATCCCTGCTGCTCTTACTTATACGTATGGACTTATGACGGGTTCTAAAAAGCAGGGTTGGATATTATTTACAGTAATGATGATACTTTTTCTGATGGGACTTACCGGTTCGCTTGTATCTGAAAATATTTACAATCCTGTAATGCAGACTGCTTCAAATCTTGAAGGAAAAGAGTTTCGCTTCGGAATTACAAACAGTGTAATATGGTCAACTGCAACAACTGCCGCATCAAACGGCTCAGTAAATGCAATGCATAGCAGCTTATCTCCTTTAGCGGGAATGGTTGCTATGATAAATATTATGCTGGGTGAAATTATTTTTGGTGGAGTAGGTTCAGGTCTATATGGTATGCTGATATTTGTCATTCTAACAGTATTTATTGCAGGGCTTATGGTCGGACGTACACCTGAATATCTTGGCAAAAAAATAGAATCATTAGAAATAAAAATGAGTGTTGTTGCAGTGTTACTTCCAAGTGCTATGATATTAATTTTTACGGCAATTGGTTCAGTAACAAATATAGGACTACCGAGCTTGGCAAACAGCGGCGCTCATGGCTTCTCAGAAATTCTGTATGCTTTTACATCTGCTGCAGGGAATAACGGTAGCGCATTTGCAGGACTAAATGCTAATACAGTTTTTTATAACTTAGCATTAGGTTTAGCAATGATAGTAGGAAGATTCGGAGTTATTGTTCCTGTAATGGTTATTGCAGGAAATCTTGTAAAGAAAAATAAATCTCCTGAAAGCGCAGGTACTTTCTCTACCGACAATTATGTCTTCGTAATTTTACTTATAAGTGTGATTTTAATTGTAGGAGGATTAACATTCTTCCCGGCACTCAGCTTAGGACCTATAGTGGAACATTTATTAATGAAAACGGGAATAGCATTTTAAAATATATGGATAACAATAAAACTTTTAACGCAGCAATTATAAAGCAGGCAATTTTTGATTCGTTCAAAAAATTGAATCCTGCAGTATTATATAAAAATCCTGTGATGTTTAACGTAGAGATAGGTGCAGTGTTTACTTCTCTTGTTCTGTCATCGCAGTTCTCACTATTCAATTTGCAAATTTCTATCTGGCTTTGGTTCACAGTTCTTTTCGCGAATTTTGCAGAAGCTGTTGCTGAAGGAAGAGGAAAAGCGCAGGCTGATACTTTACGTAAAGCAAGAAAATTTACAACGGCTAGAAGACTTGTTGACAATGTAGAATCAGTCGTCGATGCAGGTGATTTGAAAAAAGGAGATGTTGTAGTCTGCGAAGCTCACGATATAATTCCAATGGACGGCGAAGTAATAGATGGCGTTGCAAGCGTGGATGAATCTGCTATCACAGGTGAATCTGCTCCGGTAATCCGCGAGAGTGGTGGCGACAGAAGCGCTGTTACCGGCGGAACCAAGGTTATCAGCGACAAAATAATTATAAGAATAACTGCCGAACCCGGAAATACTTTTATGGATAAATTAATTTTATTAATTGAAGGCGCAAAGAGACAAAAGACTCCGAATGAAATTGCATTAACAATCTTACTTGCAGGGCTTACCATTGTATTCATATTTGCAGTTGCTACACTGCCGTCATTTTTTTCGTACAGCTTAACTGCTTCAGGTTTAGATTTAAATAACAATTTATCAGTAACTGTTCTTGTATCATTATTAGTCTGCTTAATACCCACGACAATCGGGGGGCTATTAAGCGCAATAGGTATTAGCGGTATGGACAGGCTTGTTAAGCGTAATGTAATAGCAACAAGCGGAAGAGCAGTTGAAGCAGCAGGTGACTTGGATGTATTGTTACTGGATAAGACAGGGACAATCACATTGGGAAACAGAATGGCAACGGAATTTATCCCTGCTCCGGGAGTAAAGGCAGAAACACTTGCAGAGGCAGCAATGCTCTCATCAATTTCAGATGAAACACCGGAAGGACGTTCTATAATAAAATTAGCAAAGGAGCAGTTCAATCTTCATTCAAAAGAAATGATTCCTGAACACGTAAATTTCATTTTGTTCTCAGCAGAAACCAGAATGAGCGGAATTGATTTTCAAGAAGATGATAAAAAAAGAGAAATAAGAAAAGGCGCAGCAGATGCAATTGAAAAATATGTTTCAGCTACGAATGGAATTTATACTAATGAAGTAAAAGATATTGTAAACGATATTGCCAGAGATGGAGCAACACCCTTAGTTGTATCTGAAAATAACAGAGTACTTGGAGTAATTCGCCTTAAAGATATTGTTAAGGGAGGAATAAAAGAACGATTTGCCCAGCTTAGAAAAATGGGAATAAAAACAGTAATGATTACAGGGGATAATCCCTTAACAGCTGCTGCTATTGCTGCAGAAGCAGGTGTAGATGATTTTCTTGCTGAAGCAAAACCGGAAGATAAACTAAAAAGAATCCGTGATGAACAAGCAGGCGGTCATTTAATTGGTATGATAGGAGACGGAACGAATGACGCTCCGGCGCTTGCTCAGGCTGATGTTGGTATTGCAATGAATTCAGGAACACAGGCTGCAAGAGAAGCAGGTAATATGGTTGACTTAGACAGCAATCCCACCAAGTTGATTGAAGTTGTAGAAGTCGGCAAACAGTTATTGATGACACGCGGCTCGTTAACAACATTTAGTATTGCCAACGATGTTGCAAAATATTTTGCAATTCTTCCTGCATTGTTTTCGATTTTATATGCAGTGGGTGGTGGAGTTGGACCGCTTGATGCTTTAAATATTATGAAGCTTGCATCTCCTCAAAGCGCAATACTCAGTGCAGTTATATTTAATGCTATTATAATTATACTTTTGATTCCATTAGCTTTAAAAGGTGTTAAATACAAACCGTTAGGTGCAGCAAGTGTATTGAAAAGAAATATTCTGATATATGGTTTAGGAGGATTGATTATTCCATTCATAGGAATAAAGTTAATTGATTTACTTATCACAGCAATAAAGTTAGTTTAATTTTTTAATTGAATTGAAATGAAAACATTTATTATATCTGTAAAAGCAGTTTTAATTTTAACGATAATCACCGGCGTTTTATATCCGTTGTTAATTTTCGGAATAGGAAAAATTGCCTTTCAAAGTCAGGCGAACGGAAGTCTGATAACAAAAGACGGTAAAGTAATCGGCTCTGAATTAATAGGGCAGACGTTCGACAGTACAATATATTTTCATTCGAGGCCTTCAGCAATTAACTATCAGCCGATGCCCTCATCCGGAAGCAACCTTGGACCTATAAGTTTAGTGCTGCAGCAAAGAGTTGATTCATTGCGAAAAGCATATATAGAATATAACGGTTTACCGGCTAATACGAATGTTCCTTCTGATGCAATATTTGCATCGGGAAGCGGAATAGACCCGCACATAAGTTTAGAGAATGCAAATAATCAGATAAACAGAATTGTAAAGGCAAGAGGATTAGATGAAAACAAAAAAATTAAATTAACTGAACTTGTTAAAAAACTTACGGAAACTCCTCGGCTAGGATTTTTAGGAGAAGTCCGTATAAATGTACTTAAATTAAATATTGAGTTAGATAAATTGTAGATATGGAAGATGTATCCAGACCAAATCCAGATGAACTTCTGGCTCAGATAAAAACTTCCGAGCAGAAAGAAAAAAAAGGTAAGTTGAAAATTTACCTGGGAATGAGTGCAGGTGTCGGTAAGACATTTGCAATGTTACAGGATGCTAGCATGGCATATGGACGTAAAGTTGATGTACTCATCGGCTATGTAGAAACACATAAGCGTTCCGATACGGAATTTCTTCTCTTCCACTTACCGCAGTTAGACCGCAAAAAAATACAGTACAAAGGCTTTGAGCTTGAAGAGATGGATATAGATGAAATCCTCATGCGAAAGCCTAAACTTGTAATTGTAGATGAACTCGCCCACACAAACGCTCCCGGCAGCAGACATAAAAAAAGATACTTAGATGTACTTGAGCTTTTAGATAACGGTATTGATGTATTCACTGCATTGAACGTACAGCATCTAGAAAGTCTTGCAGATACAGTAAGCCAGATAACAGGAATTATTATAAAAGAAAAGGTCCCTGACTCTATTCTTGAAGCTGCCGATGAAATAGAGCTTGTTGATATTTCTCCCGATGAATTATTGCAAAGACTTGCAGACGGTAAAGTTTATACTGCGGATAAAACTCAGGATGCAGTAAATAATTTTTTCAGAAAGGGGAATCTCAGCGCTCTGAGAGAGCTGGCATTAAGACTTACTGCAGACCGAGTTGATAAGCAGGTAAGACATTACATGCAGGAAAATAAAATTGCAGGACCATGGAAATCTACTCAGAGAATTTTAATAGGAATAAGCGCAAGCCCGAACTCAATAGATTTAGTGAGATGGGCTAGACGGATTGCTTATACTATGGAAGCAAGCTGGATTGCAGTTAATGTTGAAACTCCGAAAGCGTTAAGTGAGGATGAAAAAAAATCTTTAAACAAAAATATAGAGCTGGCTAAGGAGCTGGGCGCAGAAGTCATTTCTACAGTTGATGTTGATGTTGTGAATGGATTATTAAGAATAGCAAAGAGGGAAAACGTATCTCATATAGTAATAGGGAAATCTCATCATGAAAATTTCTTTCACAGATTGTTTGGAAAAGATATTGTCAGCAGATTAATACGTGAGAGCGGAAAAATAGATGTTTACATAGCCTCGGGGGATAGCGCAATTGAAGAAAAGAAAAAATTATTCAGGGTGCCGGATGCTCAGTCAGGTTTTTCGAAATATTTGCTCTCGGCTTCAATTGTAATTGCTGTCGCAGCAGTTTGTTTTATCTTTAGCTCGTTTCTCGGCTATCAGACAATTGCTCTGATATTTTTATTTGTAGTATGTCTTATGCCGTTAATATTAGGACCGGGTCCGGTATTGTTAGCAGCTGTAATGAGTCCCCTTATATGGAATTTCTTCTTCGTGCCTCCGCATTTTACATTAGTTATTAGCAGGACAGAGGATATACTTACGTTTATTATGTTTTTCATAGTTGCTTATGTAACGGGAGTATTGACTACCAGAATAAGGCAAAGAGAGCGTTCAGTCCGTCAGAGGGAAGAAAGAGCAATAGCATTATATAACCTTGCGAATGATTTGTCGCAGGCAAATAACCTGAAAGAAGTAATAACTAATGCTGTAAAAAATTTAAAGAAAGTATTTGAATCAGATGCAGTAATTTTTGTTAGCAATGAACATTCCAAAAGTGTTAAGCAATTTATTGGGAGCGGTTTGGAAAAAGTTTCGGAGAAAGAATTAAGTGTAGCACAATGGATATATTCCAATGAGAAAAGAGCGGGAAGGTTTACTGATTCACTCACTTCGGCAGAATATGTTTACTATCCTTTGAAAAACCAGAGAGGAAGTTACGGTGTAGCAGGATTAAAAATTCAAAGTGAAAATTTTTATCATGAGCATGAAACTCTGATAGACAATTTTATGAATCAGATTGCAGGAGCTATGGAGAGGGAATTTCTAAATCTAAAAGCAAATAAGACATTAGTTCTTGAAGAATCAGAAAAACTTTACAAAACGTTGTTTGACAGTTTATCCCATGAATTGAAAACACCAATAGCTGCAATAATGGGCTCGTCTAATCTGCTGTTGAATATCAAATCTGAAAACAGTGAAGCCGTAAGAGTACAGCTATGTAATGAGATTCACACTGCATCATTAAGATTAAACAGACTTGTTGAAAATCTTCTTGATATGGCGCGACTTGAGTCAGGTAAGCTAGTTCCCAATTTTAATTTGTATGAAGTAACTGATTTGATCAATTCAGCTTTGAAAGATTTTGACAGTGAGCAAAGCAGACATGAAATTATCATATCAATTCCTGATAAAATGCCGCTGATAAAAATTGATTTCGGACTTATGGAGCAAGTGATAAAAAATCTTTTTCAAAATGCATTGATATATACACAAGAAGATTCTAAAATTGAAGTGCAGGCATCTTACGATGATAAATTCGGATATATAATGATTTCAGATAACGGCAAAGGAATTCCCGATAAAGATGTTCAGAATATTTTCGATAAATTTTATAGAGTGAACAATAAAATTGCAGGCGGTACCGGGCTAGGACTTTCCATATCAAAAGGAATTGTTGAAGCTATGAAAGGTACAATCTCCGTAGAGAATAAAAATTCAGGCGGATTAAAATTTACAATTAAACTTCCTCTCAATTAAATGAGCATACCAAAAAACATATTGGTTATAGATGATGAGATACAGATCAGACGTTTACTGAAAATCGGACTGGAGGATTCAGGCTACTCAGTATTTGATGCTGAAGATGGCAAAAGAGGAATACAGGAGTTAATTAATCATAAGCCATCAATTGTGCTGCTTGATTTAGGGCTGCCGGACGAAGACGGATTAATTGTATTGAAAAAAATAAGAGAGTTTTCAGATGTGCCTGTTATAATTTTATCAGTACGGAATTCGGAAAAAGATATTATCGCTGCATTGGATTCAGGCGCAAATGATTATATAACAAAGCCCTTTAACATTGGCGAGCTTCTTGCGAGGATAAGAGCAAGCTTAAGATATTATCAGCCCGAACAGACAAATCCTGTTTTTACCAATGGAAATATTTCAGTAGATTTTTCCACCCGCACAGTAAAGAATAAAGATGAAGTGATAAAGCTTACTACAACAGAGTTTTCACTTCTTACCTTATTTATCCGCAATGCCGGTAAGGTTCTAACTCACCAATATATACTGAAAGAAGTCTGGGGAAAGCCATTCTCAGATGAGACTCAGTACCTTCGTGTTTATATAGCACAGCTAAGAAAAAAATTTGAAGCTGAGCATACTAAGCCAAAGATTTTTCTTACAGAATCGGGGGTAGGGTACAGAATGACATTACTCGATACTGATTACAAAAAATCATCTTCTTAAAATTAATCAAGATAGCTAAGGTTTTATCCGGTTCGGTACTATGTTCTGTTTATGCAATTTCTATCGCTGCAAAAAGCTCTTCCCGATGCGTGGAAAATTCTCCGTGTGACGGATTATTACATAAGTTTCTCCATCTTTCCTAAAACATATTTCGCATGGTAGTATCTTCTTCCATCATTTGCTTCATCATAAATTTGCGGGTCTAACTTTATTCCTTCCTGTTCGCATTTAATTATTTCTCCAAAGTATTTTATTGCATCGGGAATAAGCACTGCAAATATTTCAGGAATATCCTTTCTGTCACTGTAAAACTGTCTGATTGTCTGTAACGATGAGAGTGCATTTTCATAAGCTTTCAGTTCTATATAATTCATCATATAATAAAATCGTATATTAATCTTTTCTACCATTTCATTTAGCTTTACTTTGTTTAAGTACTCAAGCGATAATTCATAATTTTTTCTTTTGAAGGATATATTCCCCATGCAGTAGTTATATTCATCTTCTCTTATATCTTCCATAAGATACTGGCTGTATTCTTTTACAAAATTTTCAGCCCAGTCCAGCTCCATTAATATTGCTGCAGGACCAAACATATCCTTGAAAGGACCCGGAGCTAAATAGGGAACTCTTTTATTTGGGAATATTTTCAGCTCGCAAAAGAGCTTGCTAAGTTCAAAAATTTCCTCATAAAATTTTTTGTTTGTAGGAATAAGTCTAAGAAAAATTATGTTAATTGTCCTTACTATAAAGCTAAAAGCTTCCTGACTCATTACATCAAATATTATTTTATACAGGTCCTTTTTAAATTCAAAGTACTCCTCTTCGGTTACACTGTGTTCATAAAAATGATATAAACGATAATGTATCTTTAAATATGTAGTATAAGGATTTTTAGCGCTCTCTAAATAAGCAAACAACTCTTTCATATCAATCACTTTTATAAAATCTTCTATAGTAATTTTACTATTATAAGAGCTGGGAATTATTTTTTTATATGATTGAGTGGCGAATAAAATAAATAATTCTCTGAAGAAGAGTACAATTAGTATTTCCTGCATTCTTACCTGAATGAAAAAGTGTTCCTTGGTGAAGTCCTTACTTCCCGCATTAAGATTTTGCAAGTATATAGAATACATGACATACATTTCGTGGAAGTAGTTATCCTCCCAGAATATTTTACCCTCATAATGTTCTATTCTTTTATTAATAACTTTATTAGAGATATGACCAAGATTTCTTTGTGCTAAGGAATTTGCTATGAATGTATCAAGCTCCAGTTCCGAATTCTCAACTTCAAGATAACCTAAAAACTTTCTGAGCAAATTACCAAACTCTGCGTACAGATTTCTTATTCTTGTATTTTTGAATGATTCTGCGGGATACAATTTTTTAAAAATAATTTCAGGCTCTAGAGAATTCCCCGTAAATGCCGGATATTCCTTTTTTACTGTATCATAAATTTTTACAATAAAACTTGAATTATTAAAGAAAGGTGACATCAAAAAATCGCCAAACCTTTTAAGCTCGTCTTTATCAAGTTTTTTAAGTATTTCTACTGTTTGAGTGTTATACATTTGGGGTGTTGAAAAATCCTATAAGCTATTTGTTTAACAATACAAATTCAATTACCAACCGATTTATCCGGTGTGTTCTAAACCTAATTTATTTTCGGATTTGTGCACCGTTAAAAGTATTTTTTAAAAAGTCGGAAAAAAGTCGGGTTTTCTTTCAGTTAAAAATTCCAAATTTCGAGTTTCAAGTTCAATATCCACTATTGCACTCCTCCCCATACGCTATTTTTAAAAAGTCGGAAAAAAGTCGGATTTTCTTTCAGTTAAAAATTCCAAATTTCGAGTTTCAAGTTCAATATCCACTATTTCACTCCTCCCCATACGCTATTTTTAAAAAGTCGGAAAAAAGTCGGGTTTTCTTTCAGATTCAGATTTCAGATTTAGTGTTTTCAATTTTGATGAATTTTTGACGGGTTTCTGTGCGAAGCTCAGTCCAGTCTTTAGCGGGATCAAAGTCCCGTTGTTGTTTTTTCAATACGCCAATTTGAACCTTGGTACTGAATATTTTTATGCTAATTATATACTTTATACACAAACGTGCTAACTCCTCCTCTGAGGGAGTTGGCGAGTCCCGCATCAAGCGCGGGATAAACTCCGCGAGGACGGTGGGTGTTCGTTCAAACACCCCTCCCGACCTTCGGTCGGACTCCCCTCAAGGGGAGAATTGTTATTGGTTTGTTGAGTATAAATTCACCATTTTTATTTTTAAAAAAGTCGGATTCCATTTATTTCAGATTAAGATTTCAGATTTAAAGTTTTCCATTTTGATGAATTTTTGACGGGTTTCTGTGCGAAGCTCAGTCCAGTCTTTAGCGGGATCAAAGTCCCGTTGTTGTTTTTTCAATACCGATTATTTTCATTTTTAAAAAAGTCGGAAAAAAGTCGGGTTTTTTCTAACTCGTAATTCGTAATTCGTAATTTGAAACTTGTAATTTAATATGTCGGATTTTTAAAGTGTTAACTAATAATTAAAAAGCTTCTTTTTAGCGCTGAAGTGAATTTAACAAGAGAAAATTTTAAAAGAAATTAAATTCATTTTATTACTACTAATAGGGAAGTTTATTCAGAAAAGACTTGACACCAAATAATTTAACAACTTCTTCTTAGCGTGTTGTTGTTTCTTGCAAACTATTCTTTTATCAATAAATTGTCGAATATCCCCCCAAAAATCCAGCGTGTTTTCGACCAAATTTCTTTTTGCATTTGTGATACATCAGCAGTATTTTGCATACAAGTTTTTAAAATTTAAATACCCCTAATGGCAAAAACACTTACACTTGTATTTGCATTCCTATTGAGTTTAATGAGTGCAAATATTTTTTCAGGCAGCGCATTCGCGCAGGACTTTTCAACAAAGACAGATTTTACTACAGGCACAACTCCTTATTCAGTTTCCTTCGGTGATTTTAACGGCGATGGAAAAGCGGATATGATTTCCGCTAACTTCGGCGCAGCTGCAGTATCAGTTTTATTAAATACAACTACTCCAGGCGCATCAACGCCAACTTTCTCTGCTACAACAGATTTTGCAACAGGAACCGGCGCTTATGCAACAGCAATCGGCGACCTTAACGGCGACGGAAAACCGGATATTGCTGTAGCAAACTACAATGAAACTTCAGTTTCAGTTTTTATAAACACAACAACTCCCGGCGCATCAACGCCGACATTTTCAGCAAAGACAGATTTTACAACAGGCACTAATCCTGCTTCAATTTCAATCAGTGATTTAAACGGTGACGGTAAACCAGATATGGTTGTAGCGAACTACGGGAGTAACACTGTATCTGTATTATTTAATACAACAACATCCGGCGCATCAACTCCAACATTTTCTGCGAAGACGGATTTTACAACCGGAACCGGACCATACTCAGTATCAACAGGCGATTTTAACGGAGACGGAAAAAATGAAATTGCTTCAGCAAATTATGATGAAACGTCAGTCTCTGTTTTTATAAATACAACAACACCCGGTGCTTCAACACCAACATTCTCGGCAAAGACAGATTTCACTGCAGGAACTAATCCTGCTTCAGTTGCAATCCGCGATTTAAACGGAGACGGAGTACCCGATATGGCTGTTGCAAATTACGGTTCAAATTCAGTGTCGGTATTTTTCAATACAACAACTCCCAATGCTTCAACTCCGACTTTCTCTGCTAAGACAGATTTTGCAACGGGCAGCGGACCATATACAGTTACACTCGGAGATTTTAACAGAGACGGCAAACCTGATGTGGCAGCTACAAATTACAACATAAATTCAGTATCGGTTTTTCTTAATACAACAACTCCGGGAGCAGGAACTCCGACTTTTGGCGCAGTATCGTTTTATACAACAGGTACAAATCCAAGCTCTGTTTCAATCTGTGATTTAAACGGCGAAGGTAAACCTGATATGGCAACGGGAAATGAAACTTCGAATAATATTTCAGTTTTTATGAATACAATGACGCTTGGCTCATCACCTGCTTCGTTTTCTGCAAAGACGGATTTTACAGTAGGAACTCTTCCAAGATCAGTAAAATTCGGCGATTTGAATGGCGATGGTAAACCGGATATGGTTGTGGCTAACTCAACCGGATTGTCAGTTTCCGTTTTTCTGAATACAACACCTTCAGGCACATCAACTCCTACATTTTCTGCAAGAACTGATTTTGTAGTTGGAGGCACTGCTCAAACA
>JBHEKU010000164.1:0-42857 GCA_041859205.1 Ignavibacteria bacterium
CGGTCAATACATAGGAGAATTTGCAGCAGTTGTAGCAGAATCTTCTTTATCCTCATTAACCCGAAATCTTGATTACCATATTTCTAACCGAATTCCCCTTGTGATTTTTAATTCGCACAATGAATTTCAACAGAATAATATACTCGATGAGTATTTACCGGAAGGTGTCGGAGGTGTGACTGAGCTGTTCAAGAACAGAGCACTTATTCCTTTTGAAGGTGATTATGAAAAATTCAGACACGTTATCCATCACGAGCTTCTTCATGCATTTATGAACGATATGTTCTATGGCGGTTCTATACAGAATATCATATCAAAAAATATTACGCTGAACTTTCCTATATGGTTTAATGAAGGTATGGCTGAAGTACAGAGCTTGTATGGTCTTGATAAGAAAACTGATATGTTCATGCGCGATGCTGTAATAAATAATTACGTTCCGCCGCTTGATTATATTAACGGTTACTTTGCTTACAGAGGCGGACAAAGCTTTTTTGCTTTTTTAGCTGATGTTTACGGTGAGGAAAAAATTGGCGAGCTGATGAATAACATTAAAACATTCGGTGATGTTGATATGGGATTCCAGGAAACTTATAAATTGAATATAGGAGAGTTATCGGATAAATGGCTTAAGTACCTAAAAAAAATGTACTGGCCGGATATAGATACAAGGGAAGAAACTGATGATTTTTCAAAAAGAATAACCGACCATAGAAAAGACGGTGGATTCTATAATGTATCACCCGTTCTTTCACCTAAGGGAGATAAGTTTGCATTCATTTCAAACCGTGATGATAACTTTGATATTTTTATTGCCGATGCAAATACTGGCCGCATTATTGAAAAAGTAGTTAAAGGTGAAACATCTGTAAATTTTGAAGAACTTCACATTCTTACACCGGGATTAACATGGTCTCCTGACGGCAGAAAGATTGCTGTCAGTGTAAAAGCCGGTTCTAAAGATGCAATATTTATCATTGATATTGAAAGCGGTGATAAAGATGAACTGCCTATACATCTTGACGGAATTTTTTATGTTACCTGGTCACCTGTTAATAAAGATGTTATAGCTTTCGTAGGAAACAACAGCAAACAATCTGATATATACATTTACAATCTGAAAACAAATCAGATGACAGCGCTTACAAATGATGTATTCAGTGATTTAACTCCGACATGGAGCCACGACGGGCAGGAAATATATTTTAATTCAGACAGAGGAAGTTATGTGAATCCTTCTTCAATCCCTGCAAACTTTAAAATGTCTAATTATGATTTTGACAGAAGCGATCTGTATAAAGTAAATATAAATACAAAAGAAATCATAAGACAATCTGATTCAAAGGATTATTCGGAAAGCTATGTAATGTTCAGCCCTGACGGCAAAAGGAAATTATTTGTATCCGATAAAAACGGAATTAGTAATCTTTACATTCAGGAAGCAGATACATCAGGAAATCAAATTGAAAGACCAATAACAAACTCATTAAATCCTATAGACCAGATTTCACTTTCCCGCGACGGCAAAAAACTTTTATTCGTTGCGCTAAATGAAGGCGGTTATGATATTTTTTCAATCGATAACCCTCTTGAAAAAACGCTTAGTGTTGCAGAGCTTCCTTTGACGGATTATATGATTAAAAGAAAAGAATGGAGAGCAAAGTTCGGCACGGATTACACAGATGATAATGTAAACTATAATAAGACAAAAGATTCTTCATTGACTGAGGCAAAAGACACTGTAACAATTGAAAACAAAGGAGATCTTGAACTCCATGCCGATACGCTAAAATTATACGGTGATGATATCAGCTTAAATCTTGTTTCAAAGAAAGATACAAATTATTCCGATACGCAGGCAGCATTGGATTCTATGTACAGATTCAACAAGAATTTCAGCGTAGCAGATAATGTAAATGAAGACGGCAGCTATAAGATAAAAAATTATAAAATTAACTTTACTCCTGACTTAGTATACGGAAATGCAAACTACTCAAGTTTCTATGGAGTGCAGGGTGTTGCAACAATTGCCCTAAGTGATATGATGGGAAGCCATAGAATTTATATTCAGACTTCAATGGTTGTTGATTTGAAAAACAGTGATTATGCAGTTGCCTATTATTATTTGCCAAAACGAATAGATTACGGAGTAGAGCTATTCCATACTGCCAGATTTATTCTGTATACATTTAATACAGGCAATGGATATGCTATAGATTCGCTTTTCAGATATAGAACTTTCGGTGGTGATGTAAGCGCATCATATCCGTTTAATAAATTCAAAAGAATTCAGGGAAGTCTTACTGTAATGGGAATTTCGAGAGAGAACCTTGATAACGAAAATGCTTTCTCACAAAGTAAAACATTAATAATTCCTTCAGCAAGTTTTGTCCACGATAATACAACATTCGGTTATACTGCTCCAATCAAAGGAACAAGATATAATCTTACAGCAATGGCTTCTCCAAAACTTGGAGAAGGAGGGCTAGGATTTACATCTTTCTTAGGTGATTTCAGAACATATTATAAAATTGCCGACGAATATTCATTTGTAATGAGGTTTGCCGGAGGTTATAGTATGGGACCGAATCCGCAGAGATTCTACATAGGAGGTACCGATAACTGGCTTAATAGAGAGTTTGAAAACAATACTATTCCGATTAACAATATTGAAGAATATGCATTCTCAACTCCCGGTATTCCTTTAAGAGGTTTTAATTATGACAGAATGGCAGGTTCAAAATATGCTTTGATGAATCTTGAACTCAGATTTCCGCTATTAAGATATTTCATTCTTGGAGCGCTTCCAATAGGATTTGCTAACATTGAAGGAACAATGTTCGTTGATGCAGGTACTGCATGGAGCGATAACAATGCACTTCAATTATTTGAAAAAGTTGACGGCTCTACCAGAATGAAAGATTTACTTATGGGTACAGGAGTGGGTGCCCGTGCAATTATGTTTGGTATTCCTTTGAAGTTTGACGTAGCATGGAGCTATGACTTAAGAAAATTCTCGCCTCCAAAATACTATCTATCACTTGGAGTAGATTTCTAATAATCGATATTTCAATCCGCCTTGTTAATTCAGGGCGGATTTTTCTTATATGACTTTAATAATAAATCTCGCAGCCGCTTCATATCTTGCCGGCCTATTCTGGTACGTACAAATTGTTCACTATCAGCTTTTCAATTATATAGATAAAAAATCGTTTATTGAATACTACATCTATCAGCAAAAGAAAAGTGCATTTACAATTTTTATCCCAATGCTGCTGGAAGGAGCTTTTTCAATTTTACTTGCATTCGATTCACCATACAATATTACTCCTTTGATACCATTCATTTGCCTTTGCTTATCAACAGGTATGTGGCTTATTACTTTTTCACATATTGCTCCATTGCAGGATAAATTAATTTCTGATGGATTAGATAAAGATACAGTTAAAAAATTGATTGAAGTAAATTGGTTGAGAACAATAGGATGGACAGTAAAAACATTACTTCTTATTTATTGTTTATCAAGGCTGGTATTTTTTATGTAAAAAAAACGGGTACAATTTGAAATTATACCCGCTGTCATATATTTATTACTTTTGAGTTCCTATTTAATTTCCCATGTAGAGCGTCCCCTTAATAAATCATCAATATCTCCTTTGCCGCTTTTTTCATAAACGTGTTCAAATTGTTCAGCAATAGTTTCTTCATAAGTGCTTCGGGACATTTCAAGGAATACACCAACCGGCATAGGAAGTTCAGGATGCTCTGCAAAGCTGCTTAAAATAAATGCAAGCTCTCTTGAAGTCTCATCGTGAATAAGTAAATCATTTACCGAGTGAACTCCGTCATTTAAATCTACTACAACAGGTTTAAAGCCGTCAAGCTTTATTCCTTTATCCTTATTCTTTCCGTAAATCAACGGCTTATCATGCTGAAGATATACTACGTTGTCTTCTCTTGTTTCTTTTTCTGTGTATAAGAAGAAAGCGCCGTCATTGTAAATATTACAGTTCTGTAAAATTTCCAGGAATGATGTACCGTGATGCTTTGCAGCTCTGGCAATCATATCCTGCAAATGTTTAGGGTCTCTATCCATTGAACGCGCTATGAAAGTTCCGTTTGCTCCGAGAGCTAAGTTAGTCGGATTGAACGGATACTCAGGTGAACCAACAGGACTCGACTTTGTAATCTTATTTCTTTCAGATGTTGGAGAGTACTGACCTTTTGTTAATCCGTAAATTCTGTTATTGAACATCAGTAAGTTCACATCAATATTTCTTCTGAGTAAATGCATGAAATGATTTCCGCCGATGCTCATTAAATCACCGTCACCGGCAGTAATCCAAACGGATAAATCAGGATTTGAAATTTTTACACCCGATGCAACCGCCGTTGCTCTTCCGTGAATTGTATGAAAACCATAAGTATCCATATAGTATGGAAATCTGCTGGAGCAGCCTATACCTGCAATGAATACAAGCTTCTCTTTTGTGATACCAAGCGAAGGAAGTGTTCTCTGAACCTGCGCAAGAATTGAATAATCGCCGCAGCCCGGGCACCATCTAATATCCTGATCTGATGCAAAATCTTTCGCTGTATAAATTATTTTATCGGTAATATCTGTATTTGCGTTTGTAGTTTCCATTTTTAGTCTTTTAAAATTTCTTCAATCTTGGCTTCAATTTCTTTTGCTTTGAAAGGAGAGCCTTTTACTTTATTTAAGCCGATTACATCAATTAAATATTCGCTCTTAATTATTTTTGATAGCTGCCCTAAATTCATTTCCGGAATAAGAACTTTATCAAATGATTTCAAAACTTCTTCTGTATTCTTAGGCATTGGATTCAGATATCTTAAATGAGCATGGGAAACTTTGTTTCCTTTTGCTTTCTGATTCTCAATTGCGGCGGTAATTGAACCGTACGTACTTCCCCATCCTAATACTAAAAGTTTACCGGATTTTTCACCTTCAACTTCGAGAAGCGGAATATCGTTTTCAATACCTTTTACTTTCTGCGCTCTTAACTTAACCATCAATTCATGGTTATCAGGTTCGTAGTTAACGTTACCTGTAATGTTTTGTTTTTCAAGTCCGCCGATTCTGTGTTCAAGTCCCGGAGTTCCCGGTTTTACCCATGGACGGGCAAGATTTTCATCTCTCGAATACGGAGCAAATCCTTCGGGGTCAGTGGTGAACTTCACATCAATATTCGGAAGGTCTTCGTATTTTTTAATAAGCCATGGCTCAGAACCGTTTGCAAGATATCCGTCTGATAAAACGATTATCGGAGTCATAAACTTAATTGCAATTCTAACCGCTTCGTAGGCAATATCAAAACAATCTGACGGTGTACATGCAGCTAAAACGGGAATAGGACACTCGCCGTTTCTTCCGTAAACTGCCTGAAGTAAATCTGCCTGCTCTGTTTTTGTCGGAAGCCCTGTTGATGGACCGCCTCTTTGAATATCAATTATTACCAATGGAAGTTCAGTCATTACTGCAAGTCCCATTGCTTCAGTCTTCAGTGCCATTCCGGGACCGCTGGTTGTTGTAACACCAATGGAGCCGGTGAATGATGCGCCGATTGCTGATGTAATGGCTGCAATTTCATCTTCTGCTTGGAATGTTATGATACCGTATTTTTTATGCTTTGCTAAGTTATGCAAAATATCCGATGCCGGTGTTATAGGGTAGCTTCCCAAAAACATTTTCAGGCCGGTATTATGTGATGCGCATATAAGTCCCATTGAAAGAGCTTCATTACCCATAATATTCCTGTAAAGTCCCTGCGTAAAGTGATGAGCAGGTTTTACCACGTATCTTTCACCGAACATTTCTGCCGTTTCTCCGAAGTTATATCCTGCATTTAATGCTCGTGTATTTGCTTCAATAAGGTCAGAACTCTTGGCAAACTTTTCTTTTATCCAGTTCAGTGTTATATCCATCGGCCTGTCATACAGCCAGTACATTAAGCCCAATGCATAAAAGTTCTTACATTTGTTTGCTGTCTTAGTTCCTAAAGGTAAATCTTTTAAAATCTCCAGAGTGGATTTAGTAATATTAACTTTGTATACGTAGTAACCATCGAGTGTATTATCATCCAAAGGATTTGCAGCATATCCTGCAAGTTCAAGATTCTTTTTTTCAAATGAATCAAGATTTACAATTATCATTCCGCCTTTTTTCAAATCCTTAAGATTTACTTTCAAAGCGGCCGGATTCATTGCAATTAATACATCGGCTTCATCGCCCGGTGTGAAAATATCTTTGTTGGAGAATTGTAACTGGAATCCGCTAACGCCATACGTTGTTCCGATTGGTGCGCGGATTTCTGCCGGAAAGTCAGGCAGAGTGCCTAAGTCATTTCCAAAAATTGCAGTTGTATCGGTGAACTGACTTCCTGTGATTTGCATCCCATCGCCCGAATCGCCTGCAAATCTTACTGTTACTGAATCAACTTCTTTTCTTGTCTTAGCAGCCCTGTGTGTTTGCTCTAATATTTCTTCTGACATCTGAATACTTATAATTTTTAGTGTATCTTAAAAGTAAAGATAATATTTCAAAATTATAATGCAATAGTGAGTAATTAATAATGAATAATAAGGTTTATCTTACTTCAATCTACAGGATAATGCTAAGAGATATCAGATAGTTTTTTCTATCTTCGCAAGAGCTTTCTTTATTTCATCCCAGTTCGTTTTTTCTAACATAACCGGCATCAATTGCGGCTCAGCGTCTTCAAAAAAGACTAATGATTTTTTTATTAAAGAAAGATTAAAATTTCCTTCTCCAAATTTATTTTTATAATCCTGTAAAATTTCCTGTATATTTATTTTTTTAAGCAGGAAATAAAAATCTATAAAATCTCTTTTGGTACCTCTTGATTGAATTGCAGAAAGCTTCATGCAAGCAATGTCTTTTAAACTACACAGCTTAATTTTCTTTTCAGAATGAATTTCATTCAGTAATTTATATTTGAAAGTCAGGAAGGATATTTTAGTGTCGTTTAAAACGCAATGGAGAGTATTTTTTTCTTCGTGGGAAATTTTAAATTCGCCGATTTTAGACAGGTCATCTTTTAATAACATAGAATTTAAATCCTTAGGAGAAAAAAAATCAAAATCTTCTGACATTCTGTGGCCGATTTGCAAAGCAAGTGCCGTCCCCCCCGCAAGGTAGTAATCTGACATAAAATCAGTATCAGAAAAAATTTCGAATAAATTTTTTTGAGACTGAGCTAAAATATTGTAATGAAGCATTTATGAAATCCTCGTATTCCAGTAATTTTTAGTTTTTCTGTTAATTTCCCGGCTGCTATTTACTAATGCAATAAGTTCTTTTTCAGACATTCTGTCTTTTAGCCAAAGCACATCGTCCCAGTCGCCGAAATTCAATATTCTCTCTGCAATATATTTTTTATGCTTCTCCCATTCCAGTTCATCAAAATTTACATCCCAGAATAACGTTCTAAATTTAATTGGTAATGCATCCATTAATAAAATTAGCCAATAGATGAAATTAATCAAAGTGAATAAATAACTATTGTAAAATAATACTTGCATTTAAAAAATGATAGCCATATATTTATATACCTTATTTAATTAAGGTATATAAATCAACCAAACTAATTATACTATGAGTAATCTGATTAGAACTTCCGAAAGCCATTTAGTTCTTTCGTCAACTTCACACATTCCACCTCTCAATTTCAAACCTTCTGCCATGAGAAACAAATGGCGCTTTGTAATCAAAAAACATTGCGCCACCCGCCTTCATTATGATTTCAGACTTGAGTTTCCCGGCGTACTGAAAAGCTGGGTGATTGATTTACAAGGTCCGCCCATGAAAGCTAACGAAAGTCGTCCAATAGTAATGGTTGGTGACCATAATCCTGAGTTTATTTACCGTGAGGGAATAATTCCCGAAGGAAAATACGGAGCAGGTGAAATGATTGTTTACGACAGAGGCGTTTACTTTCCTAAGTTTGGAGGTACATCAAAAAGTCTGGATAGAGAAGTCCTGAATGCAATGTTAAAATCAGGCGAGCTGGATTTTTTTCTTATGGGGTATAAGCTCAAAGGTAAATTCAGACTGGTAAAAACAAACGTTGGTAATTCCTCCTGGCAGCTAATTAAATCAGATGATGTTTATTGCACTGATGAAGATATGACCAAACTTGACAGATCAGTAATTACAGGAAAGACATTGATTGATATAAAGAATGGTAATAGAAGTAACATCCCGCCTGACCCAAACCTGTTTTCAGCGTAATATTTAGATACCCTCCTTATTAAGGGAACTATATACTTTTGGACAACTTATTCTCCCCTTGAGGGGAGTCCGACCGCAGGTCGGGAGGGGTGTTTGAACGAGCACCCACCGTCTCGCGGATGCGGGACTCGACACCTCCCTCAGGGAGGAATTTTCTATCCCTGTCCCAACAGGTATATAATTACCTATATTAAGAAAGGGGCAGGGAATGATTAACTAAGTTTTCCCCTTCCAATTGAGAATCATAAATACCTTCTGACACAAAACGAAAAAAGTCCTGCTCAAATTAATGAACAGGACTTTCTTTTTCTTATAAAAAGAAATCTATTTTAAATCTTATGCTGTTGCTTCTTCAGTTGATTCAGCAGGAGCTTCAGTGTTTGTTTCTTCAGTTTTCACTTCTTCAACTTCATCTTCTGCGCCTTCTTTACCAACGTGAACTTTTATCTTAGCGATAACATCTTTCATTAATCTGATATCAACTTCGTGGTCGCCCAGTGTTTTGATTGGTTCAGCTAAATGAATTTTTCTTCTGTCAAGTTCTGCAAAGCCTAACTTAGTAAGTTCGTCTGCAATCATCTGTGATGTTACTGAACCGAATACTTTGTTATCTTCACCTGTTCTTACAGTGATTTTGATAGCATGCTTTTCAATTTCAGTTGCAAGAGTTTTTGCATCGTTGATAAGCTTAAGCATTTTTCTGCCTTGCTGTCTTTTTGTTTCATCAAAATGTTTAATGTTTGATGAAGTAGCAGAAGTTGCTATTCCGTTAGGAATAAGGAAGTTTCTGGCATAACCATCTTTCACTTCCATCACCTGACCTGCATCGCCAAGTAAATCGTAATCTTTTTTAAGTATGATTTTCATATCGAAACCTTAACTATTATAAATTGAAAAAGGGTGAAGAAAAAATTTCACCCTTTTTAATATTGTTTGAATAAAATTTTAGTGCTTAAGTAAGTCTGAATCTTCCGGTGAAAGTAAAGAGTCGAATGATTCATCTGTGAATGTAGAGATTTCCTCTCCGCCTTCAGCAGCATTTCCTTTTTTGTTAAGGAACTGAATTCTTCTTGCTTTTATTTCAACGATAGTTCTGTTTGAACCGTCTTCAGTTTTGAAAGTTCTGCTTTGTAATTCACCGTCAACCAACACAGCATTTCCTTTTTTGAGTCTGTCTCTGCAGCTCTCTGCTAATCTATTCCAAGCAACGATACCTACGTAGCAAACATCTTCTTTCCACTCATCGCTCTTATCTCTGAATCTTCTATTGCTTGCAATAGAAAAATTTACGACAGGAGTTCCTGTTGTGGTTTGTCTAAAAATTGGGTCCTTTGTTAAGTTTCCTGCAATTACAACGGAATTTAATTCGGGCATCTTGAAATCAGCCATAGTTTACCTCTAATTTAATTTTGATTATTAAATGATTTTTTAAAAAAAATTTTATGCGGTTTGCTCTTCTGCTACAGCTTCAGTTCCCTGAGCTTCAGCTTCGGCTAATTTCTTAGCTTCTTCTTCTTTTGCAGTTTCAAGCGCTGCCTGATGAATAGCTCTCTTTTTCAAGTAGTCAGCTTTTTCAGATAATGTTTTCTTATCTAACGTTACAGTCAGATATCTCATTATGTTGTCATCCAGCTTATAAGCTCTTTCCAACTTTGCAATTACTGTCGGATCTGCTGCAAATTCAAAGCAAATGTAATAACCGTTCAATTTGCCTTTTATTTGGTATGCAAGCTTTCTTCTGCCGATCTTATCGGTCAGTTTTATCTCCGCTTCATTTTTTTTAAGGAGGGCATCGTATTTAGCGATGATTTCCTCGATTGCTGCATCTTCAAAATTTCCGTCAACAATGATGTAGGTTTCGTAGTGTTTTTTGCTCAACTGTGCTTTTTTCTAAATGGTTAAATTTTCGTAAAAATTACAAAAATACAAATATATATTTGAATGGTTTCAAAATCAAGTTAAAAGGATTAGGCTTAAAGCCACCCTGAACTTATTAATGAATCTTCTTGTTATCTTTCATCATCTCAAGCAAAACTTTCATCCGCTTTTCTCTCGTTTCGGGCTTTTTAGCAGTCTGTAAACGCCAGCCGATGGCGAAAGTATTTGTCTTGTTCAGCGTCTTAAAGAACTCATACGCCTTCTTATTTTTCTTCAGTTCCTTCAGAAAATCTGCCGGAACCTCCATATTTTTAGGCGAATCGTATGCTGCATCCCATCTTCCGTCTTTTTTTGCCGCCTCAATTTCTTTTAGTCCTGCCGGCTGCATTCGTTTTTCTTTTATCAGCCTGGCAACATGTTCACGATTTATCTTCGACCACAAACTTTTCGCACGGCGTGGTGTAAACTTCTGAAGCCAGGATATTTCATCGAATCCTTTACTTTGTCCGTCAATCCATCCAAAGCAAAGAGCTTCATCAAGAGCTTCGACACGGGAAACCGACTTCTTTTTAGAACCTTTTTTAAAGAGCTTTACCCAGATACCCGGCTTAGAAGCGTGATTTTTTAAAAGCCACGCATTCCACTTTGCAGCATCAGCAAATACCTTAACAGGATAAGTTTTTACTTCACTCATTGAATGTTAGGGAAGAGTGCGGAGAAGGGGATTTGAACCCCTACGCAGAACCTGCGCCACCCCCTCAAGATGGTGCGTCTACCAATTTCGCCACCTCCGCTTAAGGAATATTCAATTTAGTCAATTTAACTTTCCCTTTCAATCCGAATTTATATGATAAAGTCGGATTTTGGTCGGGTTTTATCTTGCCACTAAAACCCCGCTAAAGCGGGACAAGCACAAAAGCTCAAAAATACACCAAAATTACTTTATACTTTCTACCCGCTACTTTTTACCATAAAAAAAGTCGGATTTTGGTCGGGTTTTTATTATACCTCACTTTTTAACTTTTTTCCTTTTTAATACTTGAATTGATGGGTTTTTGACGGGTTCGCCTCTGGCGAATAAGAAATACTTTCATCCCACCTTATAAACCTTATAAACCTTATAAACCTTGAACTACTTTCCAAATATAGTAAGAATAAAATTTTATACAAAACAATTCTTCCCTATATGTAGGTATAGGGAGCTTTATTACCAAAATACTATCTTTATTTTTACAAGACTTAATAATAAATTATGAATAACACCATATACCGCTATGAGAAAGCACACTATAATACTTCTGATACTCATTTCATTGTTATTCATTTCCCCTATTTATTCCCAATGGTATGAGCAGACTTTGCCTGTAAGCGGCACTATATATGATATGGTTTTCTTCGATGCTAATACGGGAATTATTTCTTTTGATTCCAGAAATGTAATTAGAACAACTAACGGTGGCGACAATTGGACTGTGGTTGCAAATTTTTACGGCTTTAACTTAAAGAAAGTTGATGAGCAGGCAGTATACGCTAATGGAAGACAGGGATTACTGGATAAGATATATCGAAGCTACGATAGAGGATTGACCTGGGACAGTGTCCTGAATACGGGAGGATCAGTAAGAGATATATGGTTTGCAAGCCGTGATACCGGATGGATAAGTATGTCAGGTGGTCCTGCTGGGATTTGTAAAACAACTGACGGAGGGCAGACAATATTTGCATTAAGCAACGAGGCAGCATTTGGAAAAATTAACTTTTTGAAAAAGAAATATAACGGAGAGTATTTTGGATGGACAGTGACGCCTGATTATATGCGAATATCAACAAATAGTGGAGTTAATTGGTATAGTCCTAGTAACGGTTTAGATAGTTTCAGCATAAATTCATTATATGTGGCATTTATAAACCCCGATACGGGTTGGGCTAGTGGTAGCACTAATTTTGATTATGGTCAAATATATTTCACGTCAAACGGTGGTATAAACTGGGCTAAACAATATCAAGAGTTTGGATTTACGTCAGCAATAAATATAACATTTATATCTTTTGATAAAGGTTGGGGTGGAAGGGGAGATACAAAAATATTTGCTACATCAAATGGCGGAAGAGTTTGGGGATTCCAAAACATTCCAATTTGGGGAATAAGAAAAGTTTCTATGATTGATAGTTCCACCGGATGGTGCGACGGAGGATCGAAATTACTTCACACGACAAACGGAGGCGGAAATATAGTTGGAATCAAAAGCGTAAACGGAGAGATTCCGAAAAATTATGTCTTAAAACAAAATTATCCCAATCCATTCAATCCAACTTCATTTATTGAGTTCAGTATTAAAGTTAAAGCTAATGTCAGTCTGATAATTTATGATATACAGGGAAAGGAAATAGAAAAATTATTTTCAAATAAAGAACTTATTCCCGGTGAATATAAATCAATAGCAGACTTCTCCGATAAAAATTTATCAAGCGGAATTTATTTTTATAAACTAATTATTAGCGGCAAAGAAGATTTGGAGTTAACTAAAAAAATGACGTTCGTAAAATAGTTTATCCCACCAATCCTTCCATCTTCTCCATAATATACTGCTTCTGGAAAAAGAATCTGACTGACATTGCCTCATCATAAATATACCGCTCAATTTTTTTATTGTTCGCTTCTGCTTTTACAATTTCATCCAGAAATCGGATTGAGTTTCTAAGCGAATCCACTTTCAAATGAGGTATCTCCTTGCTTTCCTTGCTGAACTGCTTCAGCGCCTGCACCATCGATATTGCCGGTTCGTGCGCCTTCAGCTCGATGTAATTCATAAGAGTGTAAATCCTCACATTCATCTTTTCCATAATATCGGTGATAACCATTTTATTGAAGTAGCTGAGTGAGTCCTCAAATTTTTTATTTTTAAAGCTGAGTATCGCCATGCAGTAGTTAAGTTCGTTCTCAACAAGCTCGGGCTTTAAATAATTGGTATATTCACGAACAAATTTTTCTGCCCAGTCAAATTCCTTTAGTAACAAAGCAACTGTGAAGTAATTTCTGAAATGCAATATTTCAATCGGACCAATAGAGTCATCTGGATAAAGATTTTGTTCGCAATACAGCTTTGCCGATTCGAATAAATCGTTATAATATTTTTTATCCTTTGGTATAAGCTTATTGAGTATCAATGCATCAATTGAAGTGAAATAATTAATCTTGTCTACTTTAACAAAACTATTGATATTATTTTTAAAAGTATCGAATAAGTCTCTGAATTCTTCCTCAGGTAAATCCGAATTCTGATACTTTGAAGTGAGATACTGCATCCTGAGATACGAATAGTATTTATGATTCTTAATTTCCGGAGTATTAAAAAAAAATTCTGAATTTAATGAGGAGTAAAAACTTTTAACCATAGGAGACATTTCATATCCTTTAAAAAGATTAAGCAAAATTCCCTGCCCCTCAGTGAAAACATAATAAGCTTTAAGAAACAATGCTATCAGGTTCTCCGTTTTATTGTTCATTGCGTTGTAAAATTCGGGAGTGTTTGGTTTGTGCAAAAGATTCAGATTATGATAGTACAAGTGTTCAATTCTGAACTTGAAATAAAAGTCCCAAAACCCGAATATTTTATTTTCTTCTTTTTCTCTTCGGAATTTTTCGATGAGTTTATTTGAATACTCAAAAAGTTTTCTTTTGCTCATGCCTTCTGCCATATTCATGTTAATCACATCTTCATCATTAATTACATTTTCCATAGCAATAAATTTTTTAAGCAAATTGCCGAACTTGGAATATAGATTCCTTATCGTCTGCTCATTGAATTCTTTTCCGGGATAAATTTTCTGCGAGATTTTTTTATATGACAAGCGCGGGTTATCGAAATCAGGATACGTTTTTGCAATTTCATCGAAAAGCTTTCCTAACACATCTACAGAGTTAAAGTAAGGCGATCTCACAAAATCACCAAATCTTTTAAACTCTTCTTTACTTATAGCTTTTAGAATTTCTATTGAATTTGGGGTTAACATTTGGTGTTATAAATTTTGGTTAATCTGTTTTACCTCTAACAAAGAGTAAAAATAATTACTTAAACCAGATTTTAAAGTAAATTTTTATAATTTTTTGATTAATTTCCTAAAATTTCTTTTTGAATGCAATTCATAAACATAATATTTTTGAAGCAGTTTATAAAAAAAAATCTAAACCCCTAATGAAAACCAAAACTACAATTTACGGAATTTTAATTCTCACATTACTTTTCGCCTTTATTCACAGCGCCTTCTCGCAGGTGACACAGCAATGGACAGCTAAGTACAGCGGAACAGGAAACAACGTTGACCTTCCGACTGCAATGACTATGGATGCTACCGGAAATATTTATGTAACCGGGCAAACAATGCTTACCGGCGGTACACAGGCAATCGGAACAGTAAAATATAATTCGGAAGGTGTTCAACAATGGATTGCTACTTACGCCGGAACCGATGCAAATAACGAAATGGGAAAATCAGTTGCAGTTGATGCTTCAGGTAATGTTTATGTAACCGGATTCAGCGCAACAACCGGCGCAGCCCTTGATATTGCAACAGTAAAATACAACTCAGCAGGTGTTCAGCAATGGGCTGTAAGATACAACGGAGCAGGCAATGCATTTGATGAAGGAACAAAGGTTTCTGTTGACGCTTCAGGCAATGTGTATGTTTTCGGCCACGCAACATCTACTACTACAGGAATAGACCTTGTTACAATAAAATATAATTCAGCAGGTGTTCAGCAATGGCTTACAACCTATAACGGCACGAATAACTCAGAAGAAGTATCTGCATCAATGGCGATGGATGCCTCAGGCAATATTTATGTTTTAGGTAAAACAAGAGTGGATGTATTCAGCACAGCATTTGTAACTATAAAGTACAATAACTCAGGTGTGCAGCAATGGGCAAAAATATATGCAGGTCCGGGTAACAGTGAAGATACTCCCACATCATTAGTTTTGGATGCAGCCGGAAATGTTTATTCAGCAGGCACAACTTACGGCGCAGGTCCGCAGATGGACTATACAGTTGTAAAATATAACAATGCAGGTGACCAGCAATGGGTTGCAAGATACAATGGACCTGAAAATTTGGGCGACCAGGCAACTGCAGTTGCTGTTGATGCATCAGGTAATGTATACGTAACAGGCTTCAGTGAATCTGCAACAACAATGAATGATATAGTAACCATTAAATATAATTCAGCCGGTGCGCAGCAGTGGTTGCAGAGATATAACGGAGCCGATAATCTAAGTGATAACGTGAATGCAATAGCGGTTGATGCCTCAGGAAATGTTTATATCACAGGATATACTGTTTCTACTGCTTCGTCTTCAGATTACCTGACAATCAGATATAATTCTGCCGGAGTTCAGCAATGGCTGCAAAAATATAATGGAGCTGAGAATATGTCAGATGCCGCAAACAGCATTCTTATAGATAATACAAATAATGTTTACATAACAGGTTCAAGCAGCTCAGCAGCAACACAGGATGATATAGTTACAATAAAGTATGCACAGTCTGTAGGTATAACATCTATATCCTCAACAATACCGGATGGTTTTAAGCTCTCACAAAATTATCCGAATCCTTTTAATCCCACAACAAAGATAAAATTTGATATAACAAAAGAATCATTTGTATCATTGAAAATTTACAATTCTTTAGGAACTGAAGTTGCAGTTCTTGCAAATAATAAATTAGCAGTAGGCACTTATGAAGCTGACTGGAATGCAGCATCCTTCCCAAGCGGAATTTACTATGCAAGAATAAATGCAGGCGGATTTACAGATGTAAAGAAAATGATGCTTGTAAAATAAGTTCATTCAATTAATAATTAGCAGTTAACAATTAACAATTTTTAAAATATAAAAATATAAAAATGATTAAAAATTTATCTCTCACTCTTACAATTCTCTTCTGTGTAATTTTTATTACAGGAGAAAGTGCCTTCGCACAAAAATCTTACTGGATGGGCAGAAAAGACGGCTCACAATTAAAATATGATATTAAAGTCCCCAATGAAGTTGTGACAAAAGTAGTTATGAAAAAAGATAAGCCCGCCAATAGAGGAGCAGATTGCCTTCCAAAATTCAAAATGTTTACTAACAACATTAACGGAGTAGATTACACATTTTACTCTAATGCTATAGGATGGGAAAAATTCGGCACAGGCGATTTTACCTGGGCTGTAGATGCAGGCTTAGGCGCTGACTGGGTTGAAGTATCAACAAAAGATGAAGCATTCAAAGATTTTGTAAACAACGGTCTCGGCCCTATAAAGTCTACTACCCCGGACGGATGGGGCTCTGCCGTTGTAACCGTAGTAGAAATTGACGGAACTGACGCTCCCGATATTGCAACGAACTTAGACGGCACAACAGGCGCGCCATCAAAAGAGAAAGCAGCAATGTGGAGATTGAAAGAGCTAACATCAAAATCAACTTTATCTATGGATGAAATGGATGAAGCAAGAAACTGTATGCTGATAATTGCAAACGGGGGAAGATCCAACCCCAACTACAGAAAAGAGAACGGATGCAAACAAGACTTAAATCTGCCATCAGGTTTAGCTCCGCTAATGTTAGCAGATGAATTAAATCAGGCTGCGCAGGAGCAGGCAAATTATCAGGCAAGCATTAATAAAGTTACACACGACCATGCAGACTACAAAGACTACGGAGACAGAATAACAAAGAACGGTATAGATAAAACAACTGCTGAAGCTTGCGCAGGCGGTGAGCTGCAGGATACACCATCTAACTGGATGACAAGCGAAACACATTACAGACCATTCTGGAATTTAGAAGGTCCGCTTACACATGTAGGTTTCGGACTTGCTAAAGGAAGCGATGGAACGTGGTACACAACTGCAATCTGGTATTGATACTTTAATGACTAAGAAAAAAAAGGGAAAGAATTCTTACTTCGAGCTTTCAATGTTCAACAATGTAAGAGATACAATTTCTTTGGAGGAAATAGAGAATACAGGTAAACTTTTGCATCTGCTAAGTACGGAAGGGAATACTGATTCAGTTAATGATAAAAAATTTAAGGAGAAAAAGGCTGAAGGATAATTCTATCTTCAGTTTACGAAAGCGGAGCGCACATTGTGGGCTTCGCTTTTTTTATTGAATTTTATTATATAAAAATCAAAACAAGATAAGTAACAAAAAGCACGAAGTGCACAAATCCCTGAAGTGCATTTGTCTCGCCTGACTTTGTTGTAATCATACTGACAAATATCGAAGTAACTATTAGTATGGATTGAGTAGGTGTAAGCCCCAGCGCCATTTCCCTGCCTGTTAAAATGCACACTGTAAGCACTGCAGGTATGGTAAGCGCTACCGTAGAAATTGTAGAGCCGAGCGAAATATTTATCGTACGCTGCATATCATTCTTCAGAGCAGCGCGTATGGCAGTCAATCCTTCCGGAGATACTATCACAATTGCAATAATAATAGCGCCGAACTCAGAAGGCAGATTGTTTACATCGGATAAATTATCCACCGCTATGGAAAGATAATGCGCTAACACCGATACAAGTGTAATTGTGCCGACAAGCAAAGCAACATGATAGCCTTTGCCGCGCATTTGTTTTTTAAATTCGTGTCCGGGATTTACAAGCTTATCTTCAGTTGTGTATGAAAAGAAATAACTGTGCTCCTTAGTCTGCAGGCACAGAAAGAAAAAATACACAACGAGGAAAGTTACTATAATGAAAATGTGATACTTCCCCATCGCCGCAGGATTCATAACCGAAGGGAAGAAAAATCCCAAACTGAACATCAGAATAATTAGAGTAAGATATGAATTAGTGCTTTTAAAATTATATTTCTGCTCGCGGAATTTCAGCCCGCCGAGAAACAATGATATGCCTACCAATCCGTTAACCAAAATCATCAGTGTAGAAAAAACAGTATCGCGCGCAAGCGTGGGGTCAGGGTCACCATGAAATATCATAGCAAGCACCATGATGATTTCTACAGTAACTGCAGAGAGCGTAAGTATCAGCGTACCGTATGGCTCGCCGTATAAATGCGCCAGCGCTTCGGCGTGATGCACTACACCAATAGCAGCATATAAAATAACTGAGATGACTATTAAAAAGAAAATTACCGATGCCGAAGTAGAATGCAGAACACCTGATTCGAAATCGATAAAAAGAAAAATTACAATTAATGCAACGAGTGCAATGCATGTTGATAACTCGTTTTTAATAAAATTCAGCAATCTGTAATTAATTAAAATTTTTTATTTATTTCTTAAAGCTGCAAGCTCTTTGAATAACTTCGTTTCCTTCTCGGTAAGATTTTTTAGCAGCTGGAGATTTACCTTTACATATAAATCGCCGAACTCATTTGCCTTTCCGTAAATAGGCATTCCCATTCCCGGAAGTCTTAACGCTTTTCCGTTATCAGTTTCTTTAGCTATGTTTACTTTTATTGTGCCTTTGAAAGTTTTCACTTCAGCCTTTCCGCCAAGCTCGGCAGTGATAATATCTACGTGCAAATCGGTATACAAGTCAGCGCCTTTTCTTTCATAGCGGCTGTCTTTTTCAACTACTATCGAAAGCAATAAATCTCCATGCGCACCGCCGCCTGAACCTGCATAACCTTTGCCTGTTAATTTTAAAACCTGGCCGTCAGGCACACCGGGTTTAATTTTTAATTTTATTGACTGCCCGTCTATCGTAAACATCTTTTCAACACCGTGGTAAGCTTCTTCAAGAGTTACAGATAAAGAGGCGCGCATATCTTCTCCGCGCATTGAGCTTCGTCTGCCTTGTCTTGCTCTGCCGCCCTGTGAGAATCCCCCGCCACCACCGCCAAACATTGTTTCGAAGAAATCTGAAAATCCTCCGCCGCCGAAGCCGCCGAAGTCCTGATTGCTGTAAGTTCTTTGCTGTCCTCCGCCCTGGTTTTGGTAACGTGACCAGTCGAAGTCCTGCTCCTGTCCGCCTGACTGCTGATAGTATTTCCAGTTCTCGCCAAGCTCATCATATTTTTTTCTTTTAGCAGCGTCGCTTAATACTTCGTTTGCTTCATTTATTTCTTTGAATTTTTCTTCAGCCTGTTTATTGCCTGCGTTTTTATCGGGATGATATTTAACGGCAAGCTTTCTGTATGCTTTTTTTATCTCGTCCTGCGTAGCAGTTTTTTCTACTCCGAGTACTTTATAATAATCTTTATAATCCATAATTGATTGATGCTTAACATATTTAATTCAATCAGCAAAATAATGATTATAAAATTTCTTTTTGTAGTAAAAAGCATTCCCATACATTTATTTTAAGCAGGTATTTTTCATTGTTAATTCCGCTTTACACTCTTATCTTTCAGTAACGGGCTCTAAATATATATTCTTCTAAATTTAATCCTCTCTATGAAAACCATTCTAACTTTAGTAATTTTATTTTTTTGTTCAGTTATCTCATTTGCTCAGGTTACTCCTTTAAATCTTCCTGAGGCATTTGATAATTCTGTTACTCTCCCAAGAAATGCTCTTGATGGCTTTAATATGTTCACGGATAATACGTTCACGTCATTTAAACCTGAGTATGCAAATAAGCTTGCAGCAATAAAAGATTATGCTAAGAAAGTTAACGATTATATGGTTCAGACAGCGCAGGAAATTCAAACTCTTGCCATGAACAATGACCCTATAATTCAGGATACAAGCATGGAAGAAGTGAACAGAAGAATTAAAGCACTTAATGAAGAAATGACAACAATAATCACGAACGGTGTGGGCGAGCTTGGAACTGCGCAGGCAGAAATAAATGAAACGATAAACTCTTTGCCGGGCAATAATGAAAAACTTACAGCGCTGAACAACTATATCTCCGGTAAATACGCAGATATTCTAAACAGATATTCAGCAGTACTGAGAGAAAAACTTGTAAGCATTAATCAAATATATCAGGATGTAAATTACGGTTCAGCAATCAGAAATCCTGTAACAAGAGTAACAACTCTTGCATCACTATATTCAACCGTCGAAGCATTTGTAAATCACAGGAATGATATTGTAAAAGGAACTGCTGAGAGACTTGCAAGAGACTATATGGCTTACAAAAATTAAACTGATTTAAAAATGAAGGGATTAATATTTACTGTCTTTTTAGAAATGGTAGAAGAGAAGTACGGATATACAGTTCAGGACAAAATCATTGTTCCATCCCGCTTAAAATCAAAAGGTGTATATACTTCAATAGGAACATATGACCACAAAGAGCTAATCGATTTAATTCATAATCTCTCCGAAATCATAGGAGAACCACCAGACTTAATTCTAAAAAATTACGGTGAATACGCATTTTCAATTTTTGCAGTAAAGTATTCTTACCTCATGGAAAAAATAAACGATTTATTTTCATTCTTAGAATCAATCGATACGTATATACATGTAGAAGTATTAAAACTTTATCCTGATGCTGAGCTGCCGAAATTTGAAACAGTACGCGCCGGTAGTAATACACTAATTTTTAAATACATCTCAAAAAGAAAAATGAGTGATTTTGCAGAAGGTCTTTTGTCAGGAAGTATAAATCACTTTAATTCTAATACAAGTTACACAAAAGAAATTTTTAATGAAGGCGAAGAAGTAATATTTACACTTACTAATAACTGATGGAAGATATTCAGGCATTAAAAAATATAATTGAACGTGAAAAGCTTGCAAGAAAGCAGGCGGAAGAACTAATTGAATCAAAATCCCTTGAACTTTACTATGCGAATAAAAAACTTCAGGATATAAACTTATCTCTTGAGAAAAAATTTAATGAACAAACTGACAGGCTAAGAAGAAGTGAGGCGAAATTCCGTAACATCGTTGAGCTTGCCAATGAGGGCATTGTCCAGCTGGATATGGAATTCAATATTATATATGCTAATTCAAGTTTTTGTGAAATGACATTTTACTCTGAAGTTGAACTATCAAACAAAAATATTGAAGCTTTTATTATCAAAGGCGAAGCTGAAAAGTTTAAGAAAAAAATACTAAAGAACAGAAACGAAAACAGAAAGGATTTAGATATCCGGTTATTGACAAAATCCGGGCATTTAATGTGGACTTCCTGTAATGCAAATTTTGTCAGGGAAGATGGAGATATAAATGGTATTTACTTAGTCTTCACTGATATTTCCCATAGAAAGAAAGCTGAAACACAAATCATCAAGACTAAAGAATTTTACGAGAACATTCTTAACAGCATTCCTTCCGATATTGTGGCATTTGATAAAGACCACAAATATCAGTTCATAAATCCTGTAGCAGTAAAAAATACTGAGATAAGAAACTGGCTTATAGGAAAAAATGATTACGATTATGCAAGATTAAAAAATGCAAGCACAGCAAATGCCGATGCGAGAAGAAAACTTTTTAATAAGGTTGTTGAAGGCGGCAAAGAACTTGCCTTTGAAGAAAACCTAAGCAAGAAGGGAAAAGAAGAATGGGTATTAAGAAGGATGACTCCTATCTTTGATGAAGAAGGAAATCTGAAAATGGTAATAGGCTACGGACTTGATATAACAAACATCAAAAAAGCGCAGATGCAGCTTCTTCAGAATGAAGTGCTTCTGAAGGGCGTAAATGACACTTCTCATATTATGCTTTCACAGGAAGATTATGAAAGCGCAATTGATAACGTGCTTCGGGTATTGCTTGAAGCCACAGGCGCAGATAGAATAAATATCTGGGAGAACGGAGTAACGGATTACGGGTGGATATGCATGAGCCAGAGATACTCAAGATTTAACGGCGTTGAGGCAATGATGGTAAATAATCCCGAGCTTCAAAATTTAGCTTACCAGAAAGTCGGCTTTGAAAGATGGTATGAAGAGCTTAGCCAGGGCAGAGTAATAAAAGGATGCATAAAGAACTTCCCTGAAGTTGAAAGAGTAGTGATGGAATCTTACAAAATAAAATCTACCCTTATTGTTCCGATTTTTTCAGATAACAATCTATGGGGTATGATAGGATTTGATGACTGCGCATCCGGACGTGAATGGACTAAGTACGAAGAAAATATTTTAAGCAACGTTGCAATTTCAATCGGCAGCTACATTACTAAAAAAAGAATTGAGCAGGATTTAATCATAGCAAAACAAAACGCAGAAGAGGCAACACTTGCGAAGAGCCGGTTTCTTTCTACGATGAGCCATGAAATAAGAACTCCTATGAATGCAGTTATAGGATATACTTATTTGCTTATGCAGGAAAATCCGAAGCAGTACCAGCTGGAATATCTGAAGCCGCTGCAGTTCTCTGCCAATCATCTCCTAGCTTTAATAAATGACATTCTGGATTTTTCAAAAATAGAAGCGGGCAAAGTTGAGTTTGAGTTTATTGAGTTTGATCTTAGAGAGACTATAGACGGCATTATGAAAATTTTTGCGCTAAAAGCTGCTGAGAAAAAAATAAGTCTTGATTTAATTTTACCGAATAATCTTCCCGATATAATTCTGGGAGACATAGTAAGAATAAATCAGATTCTCACAAATCTTGTAAGTAATGCACTGAAGTTTACTGAAAAAGGCGGAGTTACAATCGAGCTTGAAAATAAACATGAAACAAAAAATAAAATAGAGATATTATTTAAAGTAAAAGATACGGGCATTGGAATTCCCGAGGATAAGCTAAATAATATTTTCGAAAGCTTTACGCAGGCAAATTCATCCACAACTAGAAAATACGGCGGAACCGGTTTAGGTCTGGCGATTTCTAAAAAACTGATAGAGCTTCTTGGCGGAGAAATAAAAGTTGAGAGCAAAGCTGGAGAAGGCACGACTTTCAGTTTTAATATTCAGTTCGGCAAGAGTAAGAGCCTGAAAATAAAAAAATACTATGGCGATGGTAAAGACGTAATATTTGAATCGATGAAAGGGATTAAAATTTTAGTAGTGGAAGATAATCCTGTAAATGCAGTGCTTGCTGAAAAATTTCTGAAGAAGTGGAATATTGAAACAGATACTGCGGAAAACGGACTAGTAGCAGTAGAAAGAGTACAGGAGAAAGAGTTCGATTTAATATTAATGGATTTGCAGATGCCGGAAATGAACGGATACGAGGCTGCGCTAACAATCAGAAATCTATCCGGAAGCTATTTTAAAAATGTTCCTATAGTCGCGCTTTCCGCTGAGGTTACATCAGAAGTAAAGAAAGAAGTGCATCTTTATGGAATGAATGATTCACTTACTAAGCCGTTCAATCCTTCTGAGCTTTATCATTCAATAAAAAACCTGTTAAAAAAATTTTAAAATTAGTATCTTAGAAGTAAACCAATTATCCCCAATATGAGCGGTGAATTTTATATAATAATGACTTTAGCCGTTGCAATTATCGGCATAATAGGCTTTGTCATAGTCCAGAGCAACCACAAAAAGCAGCAGAAGTTTCTTTTTGACCAAATAAAACTGCGTTTATTAGAAGTAAGAACACGTGAGGAATTTGAAGAAATATACTTTCAGATGGTCAACAAAGAAATAAAAGAGCTTACCAAGGATCAGCACGACGAACTTTATGAAATAAAGAAAGTTCTCGATAAGAATTTAATATAATAATTTTATATCTCTCTTATTTATATCCTCTCAGCAACTGAATAAGTCAACAAACCTAAATTAATTTTATGAAAACAATTTTATTACTGTTAATTATTTTATTTTCTATGGCAGATATAAAAGCTCAGGATGCAGATACTACAAAAGACGGCCAGATGAAAAAATATTATATGGTATTTTTAAGGTCGGGACCGAATAAAGACTACAGCGATACTGCAAAAATCAATAGATATCAGGCAGGACATATAGCAAATATTGTCAGAGTATATGAAATGGGAAAAATGGATATTGCCGGACCTTTCGGCGGGAATACAGAGCTAAGGGGAATTTTTATTATGAATGTAAAAAATGAATCTGAAATTAAAGAATTGCTTGCAGATGATATTTACATAAAAGAAGGCTATCTTGTATACGATTACCTTCCGTGGTATGCTGAAAAAGGCGCGAAGCTAAGGTAAGGAAATCTAAACTATATTAAACTAAAATTCTGCTTACCAAGCTCTGCTTGGTAAGTGCATATTTTGCAAAGCTCTGCTTTGCATTGAAGCGGAGCTTCAATGAATAATCCCTTGCGAAGCAGAGCTTCGCAAGTAGAAATCCTTTATTGATTATAGATATTATCTATAACCGGCTGAAGTGAATTCTGATACACCGGATTTATTCTCATCGCTTCCTGAAAATCACTTATAGCATCTTCTCTTCTTCCCATATCAAGGTAAGTATATCCCCTGTTTTGATAGGCGAAAGCATAGTTAGGGTCAATCGATACTGCCCTGTTGAAATCCTTAATAGCTTTTTTATATTCACCTAATGAACGGTAAGCCATTCCTCTGTTATTCAATGCGTACGCAAAGTCAGGATTAATTTCCATTGCCCTGTTATAATCTTCTATCGCCAGATCATATTTTTGCATATCGTTGAATACAAGTCCGCGCTGAACAAACAGTGTTGCATTCCTAGGGTCCATATTCAATGCAGTAGTGTAATCATTCAAAGCATTATCATATTCTTTTGTAGCATAATATAAGTTTGCTCTGTTAACATAAAAATCTTTTGAAGAAGTACTTAGCTCGATAGCTTTATTATAATTTGTTAAAGCTTCAACACTGTTTCCCGATTGGGCATCTACTAAGCCGAGTCCGTTATATGCCTCTGCATAGCTGCCATTCATATCTCTGGCCTTGGTAAAATCTTGTCTTGCGTTTTCAAAATTACCTGCATCATAATTAGCAATTCCTCTTCCGTAATAAGCATCATAGAGCGATGAGTTAAGCTCAAGAGCGCGGGTAAAATCTGCTATAGCTTTATCTGAATTTTTAAAATAATTATTTACGTTTCCGCTTTTTAAAAATGCTTGGTAACTGTAAGGTCCGAGAGTTTTTGCATTATCATAATCAATCCATGCGTTTCCGTAATCTCCCACTGCAACGTGAGCATCTCCCAGCGCCATTCTGTAATCAAAATTAGTCGGATTTAATTCAACAGCTTTTATAAGGTCGCCTATTTCCTTATCATACTCTTTATTGTTATGATATATTTTGCTTCGGTTATAGTATGCATCGAAATTATTCGGGTCAAAATAAATAGCTTTGAAAAAATTCCCGAGCGCAATATCATTGTTACCCATTCCATAATACATTTTGCCGAGTGAGTTATATGCATAGGAATTATTCGGCTGAATACTTACTGAATTCTCGTATGCAGCAATTGCTCCTGCCATATCTCCCATTGCTTCGTATGTCCGGCCTTTATTGAAATATGCATAATCGTATGAAGGGTTCCATTGTGTAGCCAGGCTGAAATTATCCAGCGCTGCCTGATAATTTTTCATATCATATAGAACCATTCCCTTTGTATTGTATGCTTCAGGCAATGTGGGATCAATTCTTAATGCATTATCAGCATCAAGCAGAGCATTGGTTTTATCATTCAGCAAATAATATGTATACCCGCGCAGATTTAATGCGCTGGCATAAGTTGGCTGCTGAGCCAATGCCTGATTAAAATATTGCAACGCTGAATTGTATGAGCCGCTGTAGAGATCGGCTTTTCCCAGATCATATAAGTCGTTTGCAGTCTGAGCCTGAACAAGATTGAGAAAAATTCCCCATAAAAATACTATCTTTACAAAATTTTTGAACATAATCCTTTTTAGTTTATTACAACAAAATTATAGAAAATTAGTTTAAAAATAAGTGGTGAAAAATCGAAGTGTAGTTTCGCAGTTTATATTAAAGGCACAACCATTACCGGTATTTTTGAATGACGTATAATATCTTCGGAGATGCTTCCGATTATCAGACGTTTCCATCCTGTAGTTCTGTGCGTTCCTGTGATAATTAATTCTGCTCCCCATCTCTCGGCAGTTTTTAAAATTTCTTTATATGGCTTTCCGACAGGACTAAATTGATGCATAGTTAAATTATGGAAGTATAAATTGCGTAAACCTTCTATTAATTTATCTGATGACCTTTCGAGGATTACCAGAGCATCAGCGGGAGAAATTCCTGCATCTATATTGCCTACAGTCTGGGATTCATCAATCACATGTATCAATCCTATTTCTGCATTATTCAACTTTGCGAGTTCAATGCCTTTTTTGACAGCTTCTATTGAGTAAGGGCTGTCATCAACAGAAATTAAAATTTTATTAAATCCCATTTTAAAATTAATTATATCTTTTTTACTAAATACATTCCTAAAAATGTTGCGGCTAATCCTATTGCAAAGCTAAGTATTGTATAGCTTACAAAATACACATAATCCCCTTCTTTAATGAGAGCAAAATTTTCATAGGAGAAAGTTGAAAAAGTGGTAAAGCCTCCGCAGATTCCCGTTGCAAGGAATAATCTGTACTCAAGTGTGAACCAGTCGAATCTTTCCGGCAGGGTAAGAAATATACCAATGAGAAAGCACCCTATGATATTCACTAAAAAAGTAGAGTATGGAAACGGATTATTAATCCATCCGGTAAACGACTTACTTACTAAATATCGCAATGCGCTGCCTATTCCGCCGCCAAGAAAAACTAAAATTACTTCTTTCATTTTTTATTTAGAGAATCAATTTTACTTAATGCGTATTGATTACCAGGATATAGTGTTAATATCTGATTAAAAATTTCTATAGCTTTTTCTTTATTGCCTAACTGCAGATACATTTCAGATGCTCCGCTTAACGCATTAATATTTTTCGGGTCACTTTTTATTGCATCATTAAAATATTGCAGCGCCTTTTTAAAATCTTTTAGTTCCTGATAACACATTCCGATATTATTCTGGTAACCAGATTTTAGGGCAGGGTTCAATTCTATTAGTTCTTCTAAATCTTTTATTGCCTCCCTGTACTTTTTAGTTGAATAGTTATCGAAAGAACTTTTTTCTTTCAACTGAATAACCTGAATCACTTCCTGATTTGGAGTGTTGATTCCCGGAATATTCGGCGGCTGTACGCCGGGGGGCATACCTTCCGGATTAGTTTGCCCGTTCCCCTGAGTATTCATTTTCAACGACATCAGCATTTGACCGGATTGCTTGTAATCGGGTGAAACGGTCTGAAGTTTTTCCAGCATATAAATTGCATCATCTATTCTTGTCTTCATCTGATATATCTGCGCAAGCTGGAAGTAGCCGTCAGGAGCAAGAGAGTCAATCGAAATCCCCTTCTTTAATTCTATTTCAGCGGAGTCAAGATTGCCGTGTATCATGTGAATCAATCCCAGATTATGATGTGCAAGCAAAGCATTATCTCTTATTTCAATAGCCCGTCTATATCTCTTGGCTGCTTCATCGTAATTTTTATTGTTTGCAAAAATATTTCCTGCGTTAACAAGAAGTACATTACCGTCTACTCCGTCACCTGTTTTATATAGGATGTCATTGGTTTTCCATTCCGCATTGCGGTTGATAGTCATATAAGAAAAAGCAATCAATACTAATCCGGCAAGTAAAAGAATAGCGGCTTTATTTTTTTCATTAAAATATTTTAGAAGAATTACTCCTATGAAAAGTGATAAAGCAAAAGATGTCATATACAAAAATCTCTCTGCCATAAAATTCATAGTCGGCACAAGATTCATTACCGGCGCAAGGGATACAAGAAAAAATAAAAGCGCAAATGAGATGGCGCTCTGCTTTTTGTATAATAACACTGCCCCGATTATCATAGCAAAAATAAATAAAAGAGAAAGTATAACATTTACATCGAGCGATGTAGAATCCGGCAGCACTCCATTATAATGATATAAAAGATTTACAGGGTAAAATAAAAGCTTGAAGTAAACAGGAATTGTTTTCAGCATCGTAAACAAAACAACGCTGGCATCTTTGCCCACAAAGTACATGTAATTAAGTCTATCGGGAACATCTTTGAGTGCAAAGTATCTGATAATAAAATAAAAAATTGTAACTCCTGCAAAAAGCAGATATGTTTTAATATTTTGACTGAAATAACTGAAAGATTTTTTCTTATATACGAAATCATAAAGCAAAATTATCACCGGCATAGTTACAATCATTTCCTTCGAGAGCAATCCGATAAAATAAAAAACTACCGATAGTATTAAAAACTTCGACGTCTTATTTTCAGAATCGGAAAATTTTATATAGTATAAAAATGATGCAAAGAAGAAAAGCGTTACTATGGAATCAGTTCTGCCGCTTACCCAACTGACCGCTTCAGTATGAATAGGATGAACAACAAAGAGTAACGTAACAATTAAAGATATAAAATTTCCGCATTTTGATTTTGCAAAGAGCAGTGAAAAAATTTTGAAAAGTAGAAGCGATGCTATTAAGTGAATAATTACATTTGTAATATGAAATCCTTTCGGAGATAAGCCGTACAATGCGTAATCAATTGCATACGTTGCGGATACAATGGGCCTGTAATATTTACCTATGACTTTATGAAAGCCTTCTTCTCCCGTGAAATATTTAGGAATATTCGAAAGGCTCGTTATTGATGTATTATTCTGAACAACGCTTTCGTCATCGAATACAAAATCATTTTGAAATGTATTGAAGAATACAATAAGAGTAACTATTGCAATTAAAAAGTAACAGTAAGAGGATTTTGTATTCTGCATTAAAATTTTATTTATTAAAGAAACTTTCCATCAGGCCTACGCGAATCATCATAATTGCAATTGCTGCAAGAAAAAGTGAAGCAACTTTTGCAAAAGCTTTAGAGCCTGCCTGTCCCAGTACTTTAGTAGCAAAATCTGCGTAGTACAAAGCTAAGAAAGTAAGTAAAATATTTAGAACTAATGATGTAACTGTATAAGAAAATCCATATGCATTATTGCTGATCATGATAGTTGTCAGTACTCCGGGTCCGGCAATTAAGGGAATTCCTAACGGAACTATACCCACATCTGACGGTTTAATATCTCTGACACGTGACGAATAAAAAAGTAAATCGTTGATAGATATTATTAAAAGAATAAGTCCGCCGGCAATACGAAAATCGTTAACGGTAATTCCAAGAAAATTAAAAATTGCATTGCCGATAAAAAGAAATGCAAGACAGATAATCAGAGCAGCAAAGCTGGCCTGCAAAGTAAGTTTCTTTTTTTCTTCTCTGTTAATAGTTTCTGTAAGCCCCAGATACATTGGTATTATTCCCAGCGCATCGAATGCAACAAACATAGGTATAAATGCGAGAAGAAAGGTTTCGAAATTCATTTTATTTTTCGGATAACTTTATCAATTTACCATTAATAGAAATATATAACAATTTAAAACAACAATAAGATAGTTTATGAGATATTTCAAAAGTTGCGCATTATTAATTTTAGTTCTAATATCCCTCAATTCTTATGCGCAGAACAAATATGCAGTATCAATAAATTATACTCCGGTGCTTAATACTTCTGACTTTGAATCTGTCTTCGGAGGAAAAACAGGCAAGAAAGTTAAACTTGATGACCAGGGGTTGATAAGAGAAATGGAATTTGTTGCAATGCCGAATACTGTTTTTGAAATTACTGAAACTATACCTAAAGGCGACCACAATATTTATAAAGTAACAACAAATGATTATCAGTATAAAGGTGATTTTTATATAGACAGCAGATTTGTAAGAGTAGATGATTCAAGACTTGAAGACAGATGGAAAATAATTCCCTCTAAAGAAGAAGTAATAAAAAATATGAACGCCTTAGAAGGATATCCCTATATGTGGGGCGGAAACGCAGCAGACGGAATTTCTGAAATGCTTACTTACTATAAACCGGCGGCAGACATAGATGAAGCAACAAAAACTAACTGGATGATGAAGGGCGTGGATTGCTCCGGGTTGATATATCAATCAACAGGCGGAGCGACACCAAGGAATACTTCTACACTCTGCTCTTACGGAACGGGGATTGAAATTGAAAATTTATCTGCAGAAGAAATCAGCAAAAAACTACAGCCCTTAGATATTATTGTATGGAGCGGTCACGTTATAATAGTGCTCGATAATAAAACAACAATCGAAAGCACTCCTGCAGAGGGAGTACATAAATCGGATTTATTAGCAAGACTTACATCCGTTATGGAAGAAAGAACAGCCGTTAATGACTGGGCATCTACATCGGGTAAAAGATTCGTTGTAAGGAGATGGATGCAGTAGTTTAGCCCAGCTCAAAACTCGTAACACCAAACACTTTCTCTATAGGAATCCCAGGATTCCCATTCTTATACATTCTTGCTGTTTCGAAAACGTATTTCATATTGTATTTTTCCTGTATAGCCATTCCTTCTTTATTTATTTCAGGAATATCTAAATATACTTCTTTTCCCTCTGCAAATTCAACTAATGATAAAAAAAGCTTTTCTGCAATTGTTTTATCTTCGGCAAAAATAGGACCTATCTTATATCCTTTGAAACATTTTCTGATAACTCCATAACCTGTAACCAAGCTGTTATCGGTTATTGCCAGCCCGTATGATTCGGGCATTGTTATCCATTCTTTCAAAAATGAACTTCTGTCTGCTTTAAAAATATTCTTGTCAAAATGAACTAAGTCGTACATGGAAATATTTTTTATCTCCATGCACTCAGTCTGAAGTTTTCCTTTCATTCCAATTCCTTCATATCTCATCTGGTTATGGGCAAACACAAATCCTGATTTTTTGTAATTCTCCTGCTGCGCTACAACTCCGTCAATTCCGAAACACAGTCCGTTTACGTATTCTATAACATGATTGTACATTTGAATGCCATAGTCCATTCCCCTGTATTTTTCCTGCACAATATAAAATCCACCGAATGCAAATTTATCTTCATACTTCACCCCTGAAACACATGATATTATTTCCCCGTCAAGTTCACCTACAAAAAATCCGTTCGGGTCTGCGGCAAAAAACGGCTTTTTATCATACAGTCCGGGGTTCCAGCCCTCCTTTCTTGCTAATTCAATCATAAAATCCAAATCATTTTCCGTTGCCGTGCGTACAATGTAATTATTGTTGCTCATTCTTTAATTTTTTATTTATTTATATTTGTTCACTAAAGAAAGCATTCTCATCCACTAATTCAATGAAAATTTTATATTCTTATTTAAAAAATTACAGAGGACTTGTTTTATTAGCGCTGTTTCTTGCAGCGGTAAACCAGGTTTTCTCACTTCTTGATCCTTATATTTTCAGATTAATAATTGACGGCTATGCGACTAAGTTTGAACAATACGATCTTGAACATTTTATAAAAGGTGTTTCATGGCTTCTGTTCCTGGCCATTTCAGTTGCATTCATTTCAAGAGTTGCAAAAAACTTTCAGGACTATTATATCAACAATATTACCCAGCGTCTCGGGGCACAGATTTACTCTGATGGCTTAAGACATTCGCTTGAGCTTCCCTATCAGGTATTCGAAGACCAGCGCAGCGGTGAAACACTCGGCATACTGCAAAAGGTTAGGCTCGATACTGAAAAACTCATTAGCGCGGGTATTAATATTTTATTCACCTCACTTGTCGGGTTGATTTTTGTGATTGTATATTCACTTTCAGTTCACTGGATAATTGTACCACTGTATGCTCTACTTGGACCATTGATCGGAATTGTAAGCTCTCGCCTTAGTAAAAAAATAAAAGTAGTTCAGAAAGATATTGTTGCACAGACAACTGCTCTTGCAGGCTCTACAACTGAATCATTAAGAAATATTGAGCTTGTAAAAAGTCTCGGGCTTGCGAATCAGGAAATCACAAGACTCAACAATACTACAAACCAGATTTTACAGCTTGAGTTAAAAAAAGTAAAGTATATCCGCAAGATAAGTTTCTTGCAGGGTACAATGGTAAACCTGTTAAGGAATATGATACTCATAATCATGCTTTATCTTATTTTTGACAGGCAGATCACTTTCGGGCAGTTCTTCTCTTTGTTCATTTATTCATTCTTTATCTTCGGACCGCTGCAGATGATGGGAGACGTTATTAATATTTACAGAGAGGCTGAAGTATCTTTGAATAATTTTGAAAAAATTATGAAGATGCCGCTTGAAGAGAAACCCAAAAGTCCTGTAGTTATAGAAAGCATAAAAACACTTGGGTTCGAAGATGTTACTTTCAAACACTTAACGGCAAAGGGAAATGCCATCACGAATATTTCGTTTAAAACCGAGCTGGGCAAAACTATTGCATTCGTTGGTCCTTCCGGCGCAGGGAAAACTACACTGGTAAAACTTCTTGTCGGGCTTTATAAACCTCAGGCAGGAAGAATTTTATATAACGGTGAACCTGAAAACCTTGTTGATTTAGACCATTTGAGAAATCAGATTGGCTTTGTTACACAGGATACACAATTGTTTTCAGGTACGATAAAAGAAAATCTTTTATTTGTAAATCCGAATGCTACAGATGAAATGATTTATGATGTATTGAAAAAAGCTGCATGTGACGGACTGCTTGCAAGAGCTGATAACGGAATAGATACGGTTATCGGCGAGGGCGGCGTGAAAGTTTCCGGCGGGGAAAAACAAAGACTTTCCATTGCAAGAGCTTTATTAAGACGCCCGACTGTAATGGTATTCGATGAAGCTACATCCGCATTAGACTCATTAACAGAGGAAGAAATCAGCAGAACGATAAGAGATATTTCATCAAGCGATGAACATCTAACTATTATGATTGCTCACAGATTATCAACTGTATTACATTCCGATGTAATTTACGTGCTTGAAAAAGGAAAGATAATCGAATCGGGCAAACATGATGAGCTGCTTGAACTGAAAGGGCTTTACTACGCAATGTGGAGACAGCAGATCGGTGAAAGAAAAAGAGATAGTGACAATGTAAATTTATTGAAACCGAAAGAAGCAGCAAAGAATTAACATATAAAAAATATTTTATGAAAAAGCCTGAGAGTATTTGCCTCAGGCTTTTTTTGCTTTTATTTTTTATATATAATAGAGCAGCCTATAGATTTTGTTTCTTTTATTTTCACGTCTTCGCCTCTTAACAATTCATTAACTGCGTTTTCTACGTATTTATTTTGTACTAATTCAGGATGGGCGGCATTATCATCTATAGCTCCGTTATATTTTATTACCCATTCATTATTTTCTTTCCAGATAACAAATGCATGGGGAGTTTTTTTCGCGCCAAAATTTTTTGCAACAATCTGCTCTGCATCAGTCAGGTATGAAAAATTAAAATTACTTTCTTTCGCAGACTTCACCATCTCAGTAAAACTATTCTCTTCAAACTGAAGAGTATCGGTAGAATTTATTGCAATAAGCGGAATACCTAAAGGCATATACTTCAAATTCATTTCATTCATCCTTTGAGGATAGAGCTTTGCAAACGGGCATCCGTTGCTTGTGAAAACTATAATGAATCCTTTCGCCTCCGGAAAGTCTTTTAAAGATAAAATTTTTCCGTCAATATTCTTGAGCTGAAAATCTTCAATGGTATTTTCTCCTCCTGTAAAGCCTGTTATAAGAAAGTAGAAAACTAAAAAAATTACGCTGACTATTTTCATTCTATTTTTTTATAAATCTTAATGTTTGTATTTCAAAAGTTTTATCAAAAATTACCTGGGCAAAATAAATTCCGACAGGAAGATTACTTATATCAATTCCGTTCTGCACTTCAGGTTTCGGCAGCATATATATTGTTTTGCCAAGCGTATTTGTAATGCGTACATAATAAACACCCTGGTCAGAACCGTTATTATTAAAAAATAATTTATTGAATGCAGGATTCGGATATACGCTGAATATTGGTCTATGCTGAACTGTGGTTGTTCCTTCTACAATTCCAACTGAAGGGTTCTTTACAACAAACTGCCCCATCATTCCGTCATCTTCGTGCAGTGAAATATGGCAGTGATACATGAATGGATGAAGTGAATCCGCATAATCTTCAAACTTAGCTATGAATCTGACCGTCTCATTTGATTTTACTAAAAGTACATCTTTCCAGCCATTTTCAGCTGCCGGAGGAGCAACACCATTTCTAGTTAAGATATGAAACTCAACATCATGGATATGAAAAGGATGAGCAAAACCTGACGTACTCGTTATCTGCCATATTTCTGTGTTGTTCAACGGAACATTGTAATTGTTATAATTAATATCAAAGAGTTTGTGATTTATAACAAACGAAACACCGGGATTACCTGCAATGTTAGTATCCGATATTGTTAGCGCACGGGTAATATTAGAAGAAGATTCGTTTGGAAAAACATTAGTTGTTAAAGTCGCAGGGATTGTAGTAAGAGGATTTGAAGTCTGTGCAGTAACATTAAATCTTACTATATTAAAATCTTTTCTTGCAAGATAATTATAAAACGGAGTTCCAGGTGGAAACACATCACCGCCGGGAATATTTTGTGCAAGTACGGAATTATAAGCCATAAGGTTAACATTCGTACCTGATTGCCCTGTGAAATTTACAAGTATTTCAATACGCTCACCTGCCGAAAGTAAATAACGTGTTAGCGCAACAGGAGCATTTAGCAATCCGCCGTCTGATGTTATTACATAAAAAGTTCTGTTATCGCTAAAGCCTAAGTTATATGAACGTTCAGTAGCGCCGTTTAAAATTCTGAACCTCACTACCTGAGCTGGCGCATTTGTCTGCGGTCTTATTGTTCCGTTCACAATCATTGTATCACCGTAAGGAACTACTTCAATCTGATTAGAAGTATTAAATCTTCTATCCGTTAATACTAACGGAATATCATCAATGCCATATTTTCTTGGGAGAGGCAATGCGCTTTCGATTGCATCACGGACGATAATTAGTCCGCCAAGCCCGCTGCTTATTTGCTCTTCAGTCATTTCATGCAAGTGCGGATGATACCAGTACAGTCCGGCATTGTTTGTAACCTGCCAGTACGGCTGCCATATAGTAGAAGGCGGAACAATCTGATGCGGTCCGCCATCCATCACAGCCGGCAGATGCATGCCATGCCAGTGCATTGTTGTGGAATCCTGAAGTTTGTTAGTAAGATTTATGTGAACAACATCGCCCTTATTCCATATCATAGTCGGTCCCCACCAGTTTCCGTTTATTCCTGCAGTAACTGTCTGGTTACCAGGTATCATTTGCTTAATTGTATCTTTTACAGTTAGATTAAATGTAGTGCCGCTTAGTGTATCAGGGATAAAGAGTGTATTATACTGAGCGTTTGCGTTTATTGAAAATGCTAGAAAAAAAAGAACCAGGAAGAATTTAGACATGTTGGGGTATTTAGTTTTCACAATGAATTATTAGATGTATTAATATAGAAAAACTTGCGGCGAATTTTTGGCAAATTTTATCAAACTTGAAAATTTACAGCCTTCTTTGTAAGTTTTAATTAAGACATAAATTGAAAATTAAATTACAAAATCTTTGATATGATACAAGAGGTGAGGAGTTATTTTGATGCTGAAAAATTCGAGAGCACTATTTTTATAACTGCCGGAATAATTGCATTTATTACTGCATTTTGGTTTTGGTTTAAGGTAAAAGATTCTTTATATAGAGGTATTGCTTTTCCTTTGTTGATAATTGCTTTAATTCAATTAGTTGTAGGGAGCAACATTTATTTTGGTTCGCCGAATGATACTACAAGAGTGGAGAACTATATTTCAAACGATAAAACAAAAATAAACGAAGTTGAAATCCCGCGAATGAACACAGTAATGAAAAATTTTGTTCTGTATAGATATGTTGAGATTGTTTTAATTCTGGCAGGATTATTTTTAATTTTCTTTTTCTCAGGGAATGAGTTTGTAAAAGGAATAGGTATAGGTTTAACTATTCAATCTGCACTAATGCTTATATTTGATTTCTTCGCAGAGAAAAGAGGAACTGAATATTTGATTTATTTAAAAAATTTCGTGCAAGCTGTTAACTGACCATTTGAAAGATTATTATAAAATATTAGAGCTGAATAGTGACGCATCATTTAATCAGATAAAATCTGCTTTCAGAAGACTATCTTTTAAATATCACCCCGACTTAAATAACAAGCCTGATGCAGAAGATAATTTCAAATTGGTGAACGAAGCATACCAGATCTTAACAGACCCCTTCCTTAAAAATATTTACGATGAAAAGTTAAAAAATCAAAATACAACTTTTTCTTACCAGGGACCTGTATTAAAGTCAGAGGTTTATAAAAAAAGAAACAATTCTATCCGTAATATCTCTCTTGTTTTTTTAATGTTCTTAGGTGTCTTTCTTGTTTTTCAGGCAGCCTCTTCTATCACTTCAGTAAATACTATCAACGGATACAAATCCAATCTTTCTAAAAAGGCGAATGAGTTTTATCTTCATTCACAGCAAAGAGATAAACAAATAGATATAATTATCCGCCGCACAAACAGCTTAGTGGATATGTTCAGAAATATTCCTAAGTAATCAATCCAAATTAAAACAAATGAAGAAGTTTTTTTTATATGTAATGGCAATATTTTATATCTGCGCAGGAGTAAATCATTTCTGGCATCCAGCTGATTATATAAAGATAATGCCTGCATATATTCCCTTTCATTCGGAATAAGTTTTTATCAGTGGAGTGTTTGAAATTCTATGCGGATTATTACTCATCCCCAAACGGACGCGAAGAACCGGCGCTTGGCTTACAATACTATTGCTCATAGCAGTTTTCCCGGCGAATATTCAGATGGCATTAAATTATTACAATGAAAATAATCCGGACTTATGGATTGCTATAGCAAGATTGCCGGTGCAAATATTTTTAATTTGGTGGGCAAGTGTTTATGCTAAAAAAAAACTAAAATATAATATTTAAATTTCAAAATTTGTTTCAATTTAAACTGAAATAAAAATTCGGTATTTTACTATTCACCAAAAAACTAAACGAGGTATAATGAGAAACTTTTTGACCCTGGTAATTTCAATTTTTCTTTTAACATCATTTCTAAAAGCGCAGACACCTCAGGTAGAAAACGCAATTCCTACCGGCTTGCTTTCTGTCGTTAATCCTGACTTTGCTCAGGATATATTAGTTGCTAATGTAAATCCCATCGGACCCATGGCCGGAATTAAAGCTCCCGATGGAAATATTTACGTTGCAATAAACGATACACTTCTTACTTCCAATCTTGGACTGATTGTTATGAAGTCTACCAATAATGGAAACAACTGGGTGTTACATGGTTCAGGAATAAACGTAAGAGCTAAGTACGGTCAGGTAAAACTTTGTAAGACAGCGGATTCGATTTACTGCATTTTCCGGGTAGGTGGAACAATTGCAAGATGGAACCCTGTTACCGGTGTAGTAGGAGTTTTAAATATAGCGCCTTCAAAAGATTTTGACGTTGCCGTATCATCAACAAACGCTATTTTTGTAAACTATCAAACCAATGGTGATACAGTAAGAAGGGTTTCTTCAATCGATGGCGGAATAACATGGGGCAATCCAGGACTTATTACAAATTTAGGCGGTGCTCCACGAACAACTTTTTCCGCAACAGGAGATACCTTAATATTAAACTACAGGGGACCTTTAAGACAGGACAATCCTGAAAAATCAATATGGAGATCTGCTTTATATCGTCAGAGTTCAAACGGAGTATTAGGATTTATTTCTTTATCATTTGTAGATATACTAACTGATACTACTGTTATAATTAACGAACTTAAAACTATAAGATCCGGTCTTAATGTATGGACTGTGTATGCAAGAGACTCAGCAGGAAATACTGACATCAAATGCTTAACCAGTGCGGATGGAGGAAAAGTTTATGCGCCGCCGATTTCTATTGCTACCAGCCCTGCAAAAAATGAATACTGGTTTGATATAGGATTATCTCAGGGGCTTGTAGCCGGTATGGATTTGGTTTATTATTCCGATAGTCTTGGAGGAATACCTACTCCTTCTTCAGATAAAATGATATACCAGTTTTCTCCGCTCTCAGCTCCGACCACTTTCGGACCACCGTTAGCATTTTCGGAATTTCCCCCTGTATTTTCTACAAGCGGTTCGAAACCTGTTATAGTTGAGCTTCCATTAAGTGATTTTGGAGCTTTGTTCCTTGGCTATACCGCAGGTGGAAATAAAATTTATTGGGATAAATTCTCTAACGTTACCAATATAAACCCTACCGGAAATACAGTTACAGATAAATTTGAACTCAAACAAAATTATCCTAACCCTTTTAATCCGACAACAAATATTTCATTCACTGTTCCGAATAATTCATTTGTAAGTTTGAAAGTGTTCGATATTATGGGAAGAGAAGTTGCAAAGCTTGTATCGGAAAATATGAATAAAGGTAGTTATTCAGTTCAGTTAGACGGGAAAAATTTATCCAGCGGAGTTTATTTCTATAAATTAGAGTCAGGCAACTTCAGCGAAGTCAAAAAGATGAGTTTGATAAAGTAACTGCTGTTTTTAGATTTCAAATTTTAAATGTAAATCCCGTTTTCTTTTTACTAAGAGAACGGGATTTTTATTAATAGGCAGATGCAATTGCTTAGTTCGGTAATATTAAATAACCTATTCTATAGATTAGCCAAAAATAAAAACCTGCCCAAATGGATTCTAAAATGAAATGTCCTAAATGCGAAAGAGATGAGATCTTCAAGCATGATGTAAATGATTCGGATTCAATTTATTATTGTCAGTACCAAAAATGCAAATATATCTGGAAAAATTTTAAATCTCCTTTGCAGCAAGGCGAATACAGAGTGAATTCTTCACTGTAAGAATAATTTTTATATATAAAATAAAACCCGTTTTCTTTTCGAAGAGAACGGGTTTTTTTGTTTAAAAAAAATTATTTATTTGTAACTGATTTTATGTGAGCAAGATGATGTTTTCCATGCCATGCGTACATGTGCAAAGCCTCTTTCAATGTAAATACTTTTTTATATTCAGGATGTGTGTAAGTCCTTTCAAAATCTTCCTGCTTCATATTCTTCAGTATATTCACCCACCTTGCATGAACTGCTTCAGTCAAATCCAAAGAAACTTCCGGCGGCATTTTTGCATCCCATAAATTTGCCCAGCGGTCTTCAAAGTAAGGACGGATTGTCGGATTATCTTCAGTGAGAGTCAGCTTAAATCTTATAAATGCATTCATGTGGCTATCGGGAATATGATGAATAACCTGCCTGACTGTCCATCCACCAGGACGATATGGAGTTTCCAGAATAGAATCATTTAAGCCTTCAGTTTCATTTCTTAACTGTGAGGGAAGAATTTCAATATCATCGATATATGAATTAAGCTGCTCCAATGTGTAATTTTCCAGAGGAGAAAATTCATCGATAGGAAATTTGAGTTTTTGTATGTCCAATTTTAAATTTAATTTCTGAAGAGAATTATTTCTATTTTTTTATTTTCGGTATAGCTGAACCGTGCGGGTCCTTTTCAGGATAGCCGAGTTCTTCATCAAGGTCTTCTACTAAATCATCTGTAAGTATGTGTTCATATTTTTCAGCTTCTATATGAATATCTTTTTCCTCTGTAATGTTTTCTTTTGTAATATACGTTTCCCAGAGCCTGTGCGATTTTATTATCTTCAGTGCTTTTACTTCACCTTCATCTGTGAGAGTTAACTTTCCATCTTGAATTTCAGCTAAGCCGGATTTTAGAATGTTATTAATAGCACCGGAAGCTTTGGCTTTGGATATACCAAACTCGCTTTCAAGCATCGAAGCAACAGCATACTTATCAAAAAGGATTTTATTCTTATACAAATATTTTAATGCATCTTCAACTAAATTGGTACGTGAAATTTTTAAGCGTTTTACGTACTTGCTCAAAATTCCCTGTGAAGGAGAAAAAATAAGTGCAAGCATAAATATAACTACGCCTACAAGAACCATTGATGCACCGGAGGAGTAATTGAAATGGTAAGACAAATATAAACCTATTACAGATGATAAAACTCCAAACAAAGATGAAAGTATAAGAAGGTTTTTCAATTTATCCGTCAATAGAAATGCTGTAGCTGAAGGAGTAATTAACATTGCAACCACTAAAATTACACCTACAGACTGTAGTGATGAGACAATAGTCATTGAAAGCAGACTCATCAGCATATAATGCACAACTGATGTTGAAATCCCAATAGTAAGTGCCATTGTAGGATCAAATGAAGTTATCAGAAGCTGCTTGTAAAATAAAATTACCGAAGCAAGAATAACCACAAACACAATTGCCGATAAAATTATATCATCAGTAGATACTCCCAGCACATCTCCGAACAGATAAGATGAAAGGTCTATATGCACCTGCTTTAGCTGTGAGACAATAAGAATACCGAGCGCAAACGCTCCGGTAAATACTACTCCTATTGAAGTATCTTCTTTTATTTTTGAATTTCTGTTTATAAAGCCAATAAGTAAAACTGTTACTATACCGGATAAAACCGCTCCAATGAAAAGGGCTATCTGACCTTTACCTGCTATTAGAAAACTAATAACTACACCCGGCAAAACAGCGTGCGCCAGAGCATCACCAAGCAGTGACATTCTACGAAGCATGATATATGTGCCTATCAAACCGCAGCTTGCACCAATGATTAAAGATGCGATTAATGCTCTTTGAATGAACTCGTATTTAAGCGGCTCTATTAAAAATTTTGAAAGTACGTCCATAATTATTCTAAGCGATTAACTCTTCAGTTTTTTGAAGTATAGTCAATCTTCCTCCATAAGTTTTTGAAATTAGTTCTTTGTTAAATACTAAATCCGTATCGCCGTACGCAACAAGAGTCTGATTGATAAGTATCAATTTATCGAAATACTCAGTAACCTTTCCTAAATCATGGTGTACTACCAATATAGTTTTCTTTTCTTCTCTCAGCTCATTCATCAGGTCAAATATAGTTCTTTCGGTCTTTGCATCCACTCCTACAAAAGGCTCATCCATGAGGTAAATATCACTCTCCTGTGCAAGCGCCCGCGCCAGAAATATTCTTTGCTGCTGGCCGCCGGAAAGATTTCTTATTTGTCGTGTGCGGAAATCCTGCATTCCAACTTTTTGAATTTTTTCCTGAACAATCTCTTTATCTTTTTTTCCAGGGAAAGAGAACATTCCAAGATGACTGTACCTTCCCATCATAACAACATCTTCAACATTTATGGGAAAATCCCAGTCGAACTGCTCACGCTGCGGGATATAAGAAATTTTTTTACGGGATTCATCTAAATTTTTTCCGAATATTTTTACTTCACCAGTATCATAAGGAAGAAGACCAAGAATAGCTTTTATTAAGGTAGATTTCCCTGCTCCGTTGGGTCCTATTATTCCTACAATACTTCCTTCTGTTATTTTTAGATTAATGCTTTTTATTGCAGGCTTTTTCTGGTACGATACTGTTAAATTTTTTACACTTATTACTTCCATAATATTTCTTTTAAATTATTTCAGCGCGTTTACTATTGCGTTAACATTATGTTTTACAGCACCTATGTATTCACCTTCAGGTGTTCCTTCATTTCCTATAGAGTCTGAAAATAAAGTACCGCCCACTGTTGCTCCCGTTTCAGATGAAATTTGTTCAAGAACTTTGGGATTCACACTGGTTTCTATAAATACCGATTTCAATTTTTTTTCCTTTATCAGATCAATCAGCTTAGCAACATCTTCAGTACGGATTTTAGCTTCTGTAGAAATTCCCTGCAGCCCCCTTACATCCAGTCCGTATGCTTTTCCAAAATATCTGAAAGCGTCGTGCGAAGTAATGAGCACTCTTTTATCCTGAGGAATTTTTGCAATCTCTGTTTTTATCCAACTATCCAATTCATCCAGCTTAGCTTTGTATTCTTCCGCATTCTTTTTATAATAATCTTTATTAGCCGGGTCAATATCACTTAATCCTTTTGCAATATTATCTGCATACACTTTTACATTCAGAACATTAAACCATGCATGAGGGTCAGGGTCGCCGTGTCCTGTTTCATCTGTAAGTGGAGTAACTCCATTCGTAACTGTGATAACAGCTTTATTACCGCCCGAGTTATGTATTATTTCTTCAATCCAGTGTTCAAGTGTAAATCCGTTTATAAAAACTATTTCGGATTTTGATATTTCCTTAACATCATCCGGTTTTGATTTATAAGTATGCGGGTCTATACCTACACCGCAGATTGATATTGCATCAACTTTTTCCTTACCAACATTTTTTACTACGTCATTTATAATTGTAATTGTTGAAACTGCTTTGATTTTTCCTGTATTATTTTCATTTGTTTTACTGCAGCCGGAAATTATCAGTGATGCCGTAAGAATAAAAATTGATAAATACTTATTCATAAAATTTATTTTTTAAAATTTAAAAGCTATGCCGGTTCCAAGCATAAAATTATTTGCTTCTTCAGTTAATCCCAAACCGCCGTATATATCAACCTGAATATTATCTTTTATTAAATATGTAAATCCGCCATCTATATTCTGATTAGAAGCATCTGTACTCGCGGGAAGATTTCCATAAATTTCTGCAAATGCTCCCAGTCGGGGAGAGACTGCCGTTCCGAGAGAAACGGAATAGAAAAATTCTTTGTCACTCATATCATCGCTCCATTCAACTCCAAGATTATACCCTACACTAAAATTATCATTTATTTCATTGGAGAATAAAAGAACAACTTCCGGAGAAAAATGCTTTACCTTTTTAAATTCATCACCAACGTCCGGAATTTTTACCGAGCCAAGAACGGAAAAATC
>JBHEKU010000193.1:0-49433 GCA_041859205.1 Ignavibacteria bacterium
ATTAGATAAGGAAGATTTAAAAAAATTTGGTTTATTCTTAAAATCTCCTTACTTCAATACAATGGAAATACTTCCTAAGGTGTTTGAAATAATTAAAAATACTTATCCCGAGTTCAGCTCTCCCGCGCTTTCGTTTCAGAATATGTTTGCAAAATTATATGAGGACAAAGAATACAAAGAGCAGACGATAAGGAATTTATATGCAGAGCTGGGAAAATTACTGAGGACTTTCATATCAGTAGAGACTTTGAAATCGGACGAGATTTCATCCAACACTTTATATATTGCGGGACTAAGGCAGAGGAAGGCATTTGAGCTATCATCTAAAGCTGCTGCAAAAAACAACGAGCTGATTACCGAGCGTTTCGGTATTGGCTCGCTGGCATTTCATTTTCATTACTCAAATTTTGCATACTGGTTTAATAATATTCACGACCAGAGAAAAAATACTTCAAAGGAGTATTTTCCACTGGTGAAGTCTCTATCTGAGAACGTTGTTATGTTTCTTCTTAAAGAACTGTTCATTCTTGCAGCGGAGAACTCCAAAAACAGAAAACTATTTACCGCTGAAAAAGAAGATTTCGTTTTCGAAAAATTTATTGAGTCATTTGATACTCATTCATTTCTTGAGGAATTTGAAAAGTTAAATCCTGTTTATGCTTCGATGCTGAAAATTCAGTATTGGTTTTATTATTATTCGGTTCACAGTTTTACGGAAACAGAATTTTATAAAATTAAAAATGAGATAACACAGAACATAAAAAAATTTTACAAAGTGGAGCAGATAAATTATATACAGGAACTTATGACCTTAACTCTTACAAAGCTTGTTCCCACTGATAAAAAATACTACAATGATATATTTGACTTAATGAAGTTGTTTTGCAGTCTTGAGATATATCCCGATAGAAACATTGCTGATTTTAAGGCTGGGTTCTTCAGAGACATGTTCACCGTAGCAGTAATATTAAAGGAGTACAGTTGGGCTGAAAATTTTGTAAATGAATACTCAAAATTTCTGGCAATAGATGTCCGCTCAAATGAGTTTAATTATTGTATGGGCAATCTGAGCTTTAAGCAGGGAAAATTTGAGAAGTCATTGGATTATTTTAACAGAGTTGAGCTGAAAGATATCATTGAAAAAATAAATATAAGATTCTTTTATTTAATGAATTTTGTTGAGCTTGGTGCCTTTGAAAATGCGCGTTCGGTGCTCCAAACATTGCGTCAATATTCTCAGGATAGAAAAAATATTCCTGAAATGTATTCTATTCTTATTCCTGATGCTCTGAAATATTTTCAGGAAATTATCAAATGCAAAGAGCAGAACAAAAAAATTGAGAAGTTTGTGTATGACGAAGCTTTTAAAGAAAAAAGATATTATCATAAACAGTATATTCAGGAAAAAATGAATGAACTGATTTGAGAAACATTAGCTTTAAATTTTTCCTGAATATACTCTCTAATTTCAATTATAGGATATTTTTAATTAAAAAACCCCTCAAGATGTTAATTCTTGAGGGGTTTATCTTGAGCCGGCAGAGGGACTTGAACCCCCGACCTGCTGATTAAAAATCATATCTGAAAATCAAAAACTGTAAAAATAATATTGTTTTTACAGTTTTTTCTTCCCAAAGTTACCCCAAACTACCCACAATTCCGGAAATTTGCTCTCAACAAAACAATTGATTTTTTTAATAATGATGTTCTGTTTCAATTGCTATAGGCTACATTAATTGACTTTTTTAAAGTGGGTTATTGAATTAGTTTCTATTGTTTACACTTAGTAATGTTGCTAATATGGAAATCCTTTCTTCAGTATTAATTTATGAGGGGCTAAATTATAAAAGTAAACTTCAAGATTTAATATTCAACGAATTTCCACAAATTAATTTATTAGGAACTGCATCCTGCTTGGATAGAGGAAAAGAGTTAATTGATCATGCAAAACCTGATGTAATTTTTTTTGACATAGCTAATCCAATTCCTACCGATTACAATTCTAATCAATGTTTAGAACATTTTAATTCTCAAGTTTTAATTATTTCAAATCTTCTTGAATGTGGAATAGATTTTTTACAAAAACCACTCTCTATTTCTGAACTTCAAAAATTAGTTAAAAAATTAACAGATCTGAAAAATCTAAGAGAAAAAAAATATTTAAATCCTTTGCATGATAAACTATTATTACCTCATATAAATGGTTTCTCTGTTGTTGATGTAAAATGTATAACAAAATTAGTAGCAAATAGTAATTATACAAAAGTATTTTTTTCAAATAATAAATCAATTACTGTTTCAAAAACATTAAAAGAATTTGAAAGTTTATTGCCGGAAAATTGTTTTGTCAGAGTTCACAGATCAGATATGATTAATATCGATTTTATAAATGAATATAATTCAAGTGATGGAGGTTATGCTGTAATGAAAGATGGAACTATAGTCCCCATAGCTAAAAACAAAGCACACGAATTGATAGACAGAATAAAAAACCATTCTAATGTTACATGAGTTTAAGTAATCTAATCCCTGGTTATTTACAAGTAACATCTTAATTACTGTTTTCTTCTCTTACTACAATCTACCTCAAATGTGTAAACACCTCTTTAGTTACTATTTTTTTATTGTAATTTAGTTAGCCTCAATTATCCTGATATTTCAAATTCTGATTTTTTTATTTCCGCTCACATTTAAATAGGTTTGCCTCATTTAAAACACATCTCCAATCATTAGTTAGCCTCAATTATCCTGATGTTTAAAATTCTGAATTTTTTATATGCGCTCATATTTAAATAGATTTCGCTCATTTAAAACAGAGCTTCAATAAAAATTAAAGCATCTACACTAACTCCTTATAGAAAATAGTAATAATTCTATGTAGTTTGCAGTTGATAAAATAATGTAAAGCTAAACTGAATAACAAATAAGGAAGAGAGCAACTCCGGCTTTGATTTAGAAAGAAAAAGTAATGAAAGTGAGTGGAGAAAGATTTCATTTGTAACGGGTAAAGAAAATACAAACGCACCTCAGAGTTATAGTTACGAAGATAAAAATCTTGAAAAGGGAAGATATAACTACAGATTACAGCAGATAGACTTCAACGGAAATTATAAATATTATGATTTACAGAATGAAGTTGTAATCGGAGTTCCGAATAAATTTGAAATGAGCCAGAACTATCCGAATCCTTTTAATCCGACAAAAAAATAAAATTTTCAGTGCAAAAGTCGGGAGATGTAAAGATTGTTGCATTTGACATAACAGGTCGCGATGTGCAAACGCTTGTAAACGAAAAACTTCAACCCGGCACTTATGAAACTACATTCGACGGATCACAATTAACTAGCGGAATATATTTCTATCAAATGGAATCAGACGATTTTAAGCAAACAAGAAAACTTATTTTATTAAAGTAATTTTTAAACCCACCCTTGCCAATTATGGCAGGGGTGAAATATTTAAATTATTGTTATGAAAAAGATAATTTCAATCTTGATAATGCTCGTTGCAATGAATACGAGCGGACAGTGGGTGCCTACGTATGGGCCATATGGTGGTAACATAAAATGTTTTGCAGTTTCAGGAATAAACCTTTTTGCAGGAGCATTCGGCGGAGGAGTATTTCTCTCAACTAATAACGGAATCGCATGGACTGCGGTTAATAGCGGTTTAACGAATCTAACTGTACAAGCACTTACAGTTTCAGGAACAAATCTCTTCGCTGGGACTTTGGGCGGCGTATTTTTATCTACAAATAACGGTGCAAGTTGGACTGCGGTCAATAATGGTTTAACGCATCTAGATGTTTATGCACTTGCAGTTTCAGGGACATACCTCTTTGCAGGAACTTATGATAACGGCGTTTATTTATCAACAAATAATGGGAACAATTGGACAGAGGTTAATTACGGATTATCGGGTCTTACTATTACTTCACTTGTTTTTTCAGGAACAAATCTCTTTGCAGGGGATTATTACCAAGGTGTTTGTTTGTCAACAAATAACGGTAGCAATTGGACTCCAGTTAATGATGGATTAACAAATAATGATGTTATGTCGCTTGCAGTTTCAGGAACAAACATATTTGCAGGGACTTTGGGCGGCGGAGTATTTTTATCTACAAATAACGGATATAACTGGACTGAGGTGAATAGCGGATTAACGAATCTAGGTGTTTATGCGCTTACATTTTCAGGAACATACCTCTTTGCTGGAACTTCCGGCGGCGTGTTTCTCTCAATAAATAACGGAATCAATTGGACCGCAGTTAATAATGGATTAACAAGTCTAAAAGTTAATGCACTTGCATTTTCAGGAACAAAACTTTTTGCAGGAACTTCTGCCGGCGGAGTATTTTTATCAATGGATAACGGAAGTAGCTGGACTGCCGGAAATAACGGAATAATTGCACAAGATGTTAAGTCACTTACAGTTTCAGGACCAGATTTCTTTGCAGGGACTAATGGCAGCGGAGTATTTTTATCAATAAATAATGGAAATAGCTGGTCTTCCGAAAATAACGGATTAACGAATCCAAAGGTTAATGCAATTGCAGCTTCGGGTTCACTACGTTTTGCAGGGACTTGGGGCGGGGGAGTATTTTTATCAACAATAATCCCAATGAACTGGGCAGCAGTAAATAACGGATTAAATTCACAATATATTTTTACTCTTGCAATTACAGGAGCAAACCTCTTTGCAGGGACTAATGGCTACGGAGTATTTTTATCAACAAATAGCGGCACAAACTGGACAGCTGTTAATAGCGGATTAACTTCACAATATGTTCGGGCACTTGCAGTTTCAGGAACAAACATCTTTGCAGGAACTTGGAACGGTGTATTTTTATCAACAAATAGTGGTACAAACTGGACTGCGGTAAATAATGGATTAACTTCACAATATGTTCAGGCACTTGCAGTTTCAGGAACAAACATCTTTGCAGGGACTTCCGGCGGCGGCGTTTTTTTGTCAACAAATAACGGAAACAGTTGGACTGCGGTAAATAATGGATTAACGAGTCAAACTGTTTATGCACTTGCCGTATCTGGAATTAACACATTTGCAGGAACTTTGGGCGGCGGTGTATTTTTTTCTGCAAATAACGGAGCCAATTGGGTAAATATAAATCAGGGATTCACTACCGTTACAACTGTTAATTCATTGTCAATCGCATACGGTTATGTATTTGCAGGAACTGGGGGCCAATCCGTCTGGCGCCGCTTATATACTGAAATAGTTGGAATAAATAATTTAAGCACAGAAAGTCCATCATCGTTTTCATTAGAGCAGAATTACCCGAACCCTTTCAATCCAACAACAAAAATCAAATTTGATGTTGCGAGATTGGGTGACGTTAAAATTGTTGTGGTTAACGCGATAGGCAGGGAAGTGCAGACGCTCGTGAATGAAAGGCTTCAGGCGGGTACGTATGAAACATCATTCGATGGCTCGCAATTAACAAGCGGAGTTTATTTCTATAAAATTTCTTCGGGAGATTTTTCAGAGACGAAGAAGATGCTGCTTATTAAATAATAAAATAATATACTTCCCACCTTCCCGTGCAAAACACGTGAAGGAATATTTTTATAGAAACAAATTTTAAACTCATTAAAAATAATCCGTGTAATGGGAATTTTAAACAAATAAAACATAATACACAATGAAAAGAAAAATTTTACTTTCGGTTGTAATTGTTTTAATTCTTAACTCGTCATTTTTTATTAATAATTCTTTGAGCCAGTGGGCGCAGATGTCAAACGGAATGGGTACAAATAATATTATTAATGCCTTTGAGACACTTGGAACTAATATTTATGCCGGGACAAATGTAAACGGCATTTATATTTCCGCTAATAATGGTACGACCTGGACTCAATCTTCAATGAATAATAAAACTGTTTATTCTTTTACGACAATCGGAACTAATATTTATGCGGGATTACTTAATAATCCTAATGGTTCCGGCGGAGTATGGCTCTCCATAAATAACGGCGCGACTTGGACTCAAACTACTTTGAATAGCCGGCATATAATTTCCTTTGCAGTGCTTGGGGCAAATCTTTTTGCAGGATCAGATGTAGATTTTTGGCGCTCCACAAATAACGGAACGAACTGGACTCAACTTTCTGTTAATAGTCAATCTGTTCGGTCTCTCGCCGTAATCGGTTCTAATCTTTTTGCAGGAACATATATCGGCGTTTATGTTTCCACAAATAACGGCACGAGCTGGACTATCACTGCTAATAACAGAAGCATTAATTCCCTCGCTGTAATCGGTACTAATCTTTTTGCAGGAACAGCGCAGTATGGTGTCTATCTCTCCGTAGATAACGGCACCACCTGGAGTCAAACCGCATTAAATAATAAATCTATTAATAAGCTTGCTGTAAGCGGTACTGATATTTTTGCAGGGACATATCCGTATGGAGTCTATTACTCTTCAAATAACGGCGCAAGCTGGTTTCAAAAAAATCAGGGATTCAGTGTTCCTCCATTCTATAATTATACAATGATCACTGCATTAAAGGTTAACAACGGTTACATTTTCTCCGGAACAGACGGATTTTCTGTCTACCGCCGACTCTATTCAGAAATAATAGGAATACAAAACATCAGCACAGAAATTCCATCCGCATATTCACTCGGGCAAAACTATCCGAATCCTTTTAATCCAACAACAAACATAAAATTTGATGTTGCGCGATTGGGTGGCGTTAAAATTGTTGTGTATAACGCGATGGGTCGTGAAGTACAAAAACTTGTAAATGAAAATTTGAACCCGGGAACATATGAAACTATTTTTGATGGAAGTAATTTGTCAAGCGGAGTTTATTTCTATAAAATTTCTTCGGGAGATTTTTCGGAGACGAAGAAGATGTTGTTAGTAAAATAATTTTTATGTGAATATCTCCTCCGCTATTTTGGTGGGTAGAAAATTTAATATACTGTTATGAAAAGAAAATTTTTACTATCCATTGTAATTTTTTTAATTCTAAATTCATCATTCTTAAGTAAAGATTCTATGAGCCAATGGGTGCAAAGGACAAATGGGATTAGCGGAACTGTTAATGCACTTGGAGTTTCAGGAACAAACATTTTCGCCGGGGTTTATTTAAAAGGAGTATATTTATCGACAAATAAAGGAGTAAGCTGGACGCGGCAGGAATGACAGTACAAGAAATCAGAGCATTTGCAGTTTTAGGAACAAAACTATTTGTAGCAACGGGAGGAGCGGGGATTTATTTTACAACAAATAACGGAACAAACTGGAGTGCGGCTTATACCGGAATAACGAATCTTTTTGTTAGTTCGTTTGCAGTTTTGGGTACAAACATCTTTGCAGCGAATTATGCAGCTAATCCTAACATTATTAAATTCTATATTTAAAGAAAATAACTAATACTATGAAAAAAAATTATTCTCTTTTTTTAGTAATGCTAATGCTGGCTTTTTTTACAGGTTCAGCATTTTCGCAAAACATTCCTGTCAAGATAACACCGATAGGACTTGGTAGTACGCAAAAATTCTCACCGAATACTAACAATGGCTCTATCTTAGATGCGATGAATGTAACGGTTTTACCTGCAAATGGCTCAACTTCAGGTAATGGTAGAGCTCCGCAAGGTTCAAGGAGATTCATCAACAGTAAGTATATTATTTCAGCTAATGAAATTACGACTTCTGGTTTTGGTGCAAATGCTTTAACATCGATTGGCTGGACCTGGAACGTAGCCAGCGGAGTAGCCCAATCAGTAGGAACAACAGGCAGACTAAAAGTTTATGTGAAAGATACATCAGCAACTGCAGTTACAATGGGAAGTACTTTTGTAGATACAAATGGTACAGGCTTTACTAAAATTATTGAAGGTACAATCAGTATTCCGGCTCAATCCACTGCCTTTTATATTGATGTTCCTGTTGGTGGTACCGGAACTTCAACATTTACACCAACACCGGGAAATGCTTTATTAATTATTTTTGTATATACAACTTTAGACCCAACACTTGCAACGGGGAATCCTTCAGTGTATTGTACTACTGCTTTAGAGGGTAATGTAATGGCTACATATCAGTCACAAACTGTAAATGATCAAACGGGAACAACTACAACATTCAGACCTGAAACAAGGTTTGGAAACAATATACTTGACGTTGTACAGGTTACCGAAACATACACTTTAGGAAAAGTTCCTAATATATTTGGTGTACCTTATAATATTTCTACGCTGGTCAGAAATAATGACACTTCACCAGTAACTTTTGATGTTGTTGTAACAATTAAGGACTCAGCAACTGGTACCGTAAGATATACCAGAACTGATAATGTTGCAGGTCTGGGGTCAGGATTGTCACAGGAAATTTTTTATACTGATTATGTTCCGATAGGCACGGAAAACGATTCGGTTATAGTAGAGATAGTTGCTCAGCCCGGGGAAACTGTTCTTGCCAATAACCGGAGCGCTAAAATTTCAAGAATTACCGCTAACTCTTATAGTTATGCACAGAGTAATACTCCCGCTGGTGGTATAGGATTTAATGGAAATACAGGAGATTTTGTGGCCCGATTCCGTACAAACTCATCTAATTCAATAAATCAGATTGACGTAAACTTCACTTCAGGCGGTAAACCATTCAGAGTAGGTATTTGGTCTGCATCAGCACCTGGAAGTCCTCCGTTAGATACACTATGGCAATCAGCATCATTAACATCTGCCGCTGGGGTTTATACGATTCTGGTAAATCCTCCGGTTGCCGTTAGTGGTGATTTCTTTGTAGGTGTAAGACAGACAGATACAGTAAATGTGAGATTCTCCTATCAATCGGAAACACCAATCAGAGACAGCTCATTCTATTATGCTTCACCCACAGGTTCAACTACCTGGTATGACTTTGCCCCGGCAAGTGCTTTCAGATTTATGATTGAACCTAAGTTTGCTCTTAATAATGATGTGGGTGCTTCAGCTGTTAATCAAAGCGGAACAACATACTTTGCATCAGGTACAACGGCTATTCCTATGACAGGCTCTGTAACAAACTACGGTTTATCAATGAATTCATTTAATGTTGTAAGAAAAATTTATGATAATACCAGTGCTTTAGTTTATTCTAATTCGGTTTCAGTTTCGAACTTAGCTTCAAACGGAACAGCTGTAACTACATTCCCTGATTTCACCGGATTTGTATCAGGAACTGCTTATACAATTGCAGATTCAACTGAATTAGGCGGTGACCAAAGCAATAGTAACGATAAACTCACCAGGTCTTTCACACCAGTAATTGCAAAAACTTTATGCTTGCTTTATACAGATGCAGCAAGCCGCGATTCTCTAACAAATCAGTTAAACAATGGCGGTTACACAGGAATGTTTGATGTTGTTGACGGTGCAACTTTTACAAACTCATTCAGAGCATGGAGAAGTGTTTACTATTTGTTGGCTTCATCCGGAACCTGGACTGCAGTTGTAAGAGATTCATTAAAAGCTTTCTTAGATAATTCTACTGCACCTAATAAAAAATCCTTAGCTATATTTGGTAATGACCTTGGGTACAACAATGATCCTATCCGAAATGCAGCCGCAACTGCCGCTGATACATTATTCTACAGACAATATCTACGCGCTCAGTATGTTGCTGACAGCTGGTTAACGGGTGTTCCAACTGCAGATGGTAAAATCTATGGCGCACCGGGTTCACCGTTCTCATCTATAACAGGTGATTCAGTAGCCGATCCATTCCCTGATATGGTTATGCCGGCAACATGGTACGGAGGAGGTGCAGCATTTTTACCTTTGACTACAACAACAGGAGATTCATCCGCAGGTGTTTATTACATCGGTGCTAACTACAATGTTTTCTACGGAACAAATGTCTATGCAAACTATAGAACTAAATCTTCAACTCTTGATTCTCCTATTGAAATATTCGATGTAATCGCTGCTTTTGTTAATAATAACGGTGGATTAGTACCTGTTGATTTAGCATCGTTCACAGCAAATACAGTGAGAAACGAAGTAAATTTAAGCTGGAGAACAGTATCTGAATTAAATAACTCAGGTTTTGACATTGAAAGAGCTGTAAATGGAACAACTAACTGGTCTAAAGTTGGTTTTGTTTCAGGGAACGGAACGACAAATTCAGAAATGTCATACACATTTAAAGATGCCGGTTTAGCAAAAGGAACATATGGCTACAGATTAAAACAAATTGATTACAACGGTAACTATAAATATTATCAGTTAGCAGGATTAGTTAATGTTGGAGTGCCGAATAAATTTGATTTAAGCCAGAACTATCCTAATCCGTTTAATCCTGCTACAAAAATTAGTTATGATATTCCATTCGATAGCAAAATAGCAATTAAAATATTTGATGTTACAGGAAGAGAAGTAGCTTCACTTGTAAATCAAATACAGATGGCAGGGTATTATGTAGTTGACTTCAATGCTTCAAGCCTTTCAAGCGGTGTTTACTTCTACAATATCATAGCAGAAGGCGGAAACAATAAATTTGTAATGACAAAGAAGATGGTGCTTGTTAAGTAATATCTGAAATTGTTTAACAAAGAAGCCCGATAAGTTCTTAATTTATCGGGCTTTTAAATTGGTGGTGAATAGAGGGGTCGAACCGCTGACCTCTTGCATGCCATGCAGTGACAATCGATTTTAGGCTACTTTGGATTTTCTATTATAAATTCATTCTCTCTAAAAATTCTAAAAAATAAAACTGTAATTATATTCTAATTTGCTAATATTTAAAGCGTTTAGAATTATTTACTCTATATAATAAGGTAAATTTTATTACAGTACAAATTCGCCTCAAAAACATTTTTGTTTCCCTTTTGTTCCAATCTTGTCAAAAACTGCTGACAAACTGCTGACAGAACCAAAGTAAAATTTACATCCAATTCTGTCCCACAGTTAGCAACACTTTATATTTAATTTACTCTGTAAACAAGTTACTCTATATAGAGTATTTTCTGTATTCTGCAATACTTTGAACTAAAAATTTCTGTCATCTATACTATCCAATATCTTCTCAATTTTTTCAGCCATTTCTCTTACGGTTTCTTCATCGAAAGGATTTTTAAGCCCGGCAATTTTCAACGTTTCCGAAAACGTATATCTTCCTCCCAACTTACAAAATTCAATATATTCTCTGAATGTTTTTTTTGGGTCAATTTTGCTTTTAAATAAAAACTGATAAGCGCAAAATTGTGCAAGTGCATAATCAATATCATAAAAAGGAATTTCAAATATCAAGCTTCTAGTCTCCCATGAGTGGCCGCTCTCAAGAAATTCATTGCCGTCAAAGTCTAAAGCAGAGTTATACTTTCTTTGCAGGTCTCTCCAGACTGAATTTCTTTCTTCAATTGTAAGCTCTGGCTTTGAGTATATTACCGTTTGAAATTCATCAACTAATGTAGTATTAATGCATCCTTTTATAAAACCTTCCTGATGGCTGAAGAAAAATTTATTAACATCTTCTCCGAAAAAAATATGCATATAGTCATAAGTAAGAAACTCCATTGACATGGAATGAATTTCCCCAACTTCGGCAGTGATATTTATTTCTTCAGGAATTGCATAATCTCTGCAAAGAAATTTCTGCAATGCATGTCCCGCTTCATGGGTAAGTACATCTACGTCTCCGGCAGTGCCGTTCATATTGGCAAAGATAAAGGGTGACTTAAATTTTGAGAGATAAGCGCAGAAGCCGCCTTCCGCTTTTCCTTTCTGCGGATAGAGATTCATAAGCTCGTTATCAATCATGAAATTAATAAACTCACCGGTTTCAGGTGATAATTCCTCATACATCTTTTTGCCTGTTCTACTATCCATTCGGGATTTCCTGAAGGAAGGGCATTGCCTGTTTTAAATTTTAACGAAATATCATAGTGTTTTAATTTTTCTATTCCAATTCGCTCGGATTGTCTTTTTAGTAATTTTACTCCGAGTGGCACTACATACTTTTTGATATGACTTCTGAATAAAGCAGCATCCTCAGGTAAATATTCTTTATCTAGTCTCGCATAAGCAAGCTCGATGAAATTTTTGAATCCGAGTTTTTTAGCAATTCTTGTTCTTACCTTTATTATATCATCAAGCAATTTACAAAAAGCACCATTATTCTCTTCAAAAAATTTCCAGAAAGCTGTGTATGCTTTTTTTCTGGTTTCTCTGTCTGTTGAATCGAGAAACGCGTCCAGATCGCTGAACGTTATTTCTTTACCATCAAACTCTGCCATTCCCTTGCCTCTTAGCTCTGAGTAAGCAGTTTCCAGCGCATTTTCTTCCTTAATTTCTTCAGATACTTCATCGGAGTAAAGCTTGAAATCTATTTCCATAGTTTTCTTTAAATTTTTGCCGTATTTCTTTTCATATTCCGGCAGGAATTCAGAAGCTAAAAAAAGACCATCGAATTTTTTTTCAATTGCAGAGTAGTCAGGTTCTAAATTATCAAAGTGCTCTCTATTGGTTTTAGCAGTATCGCTGTTCATGTCAAGGCTGAATCTTATAGGCGCCAGATTCCACATTGTACTGTAGCTCTTGAAGCCTTCATTTATTTCAAGAAAAATTTCATGCTGCTCATTGAAAGAAGCGCTTGTGGAGAATTTTTCAAATAAGTCTTCAAAAGTTTTTTTTACGGTACTTATATCAGGATTATGATAGGGGAATTCTGAAAATTTCATAAGATTGAAATTAAATTTTAAAAATTACTGTCATCTATGCTATCCAATAGCTGCTCTACTTTCTCTGCCATTTCTTTTACAGTTTCTTCATCGAAGGGATTTTTCAGTCCGGCAATTTTTAACGATTCGGAGAATGTATAATTACCACCGAGCTTGCAGAAGTCAATATATTTTCTTATTGCATTCTCATGATTTTCTTTTTTTAAAAATAAAAACTGGTAAGCAACAAACTGAGCAAGGGCATACTCAATAATATAAAATGGATGAGTGAAAAATAAATTTCTATTTTGCCAGCCGTATCCTTTGGTAAGAAATTCATTGCCTTCTAAACTCTGATCCGACATATATTTTATCTGAAGGTTTTTCCAGACCTCACATCTTTCACTGTTTGTCTGTTCAGGATTAGAATATATAATTTCCTGAAATTCATCTCCTCTTGTCATATCGGTTATTCTATTGATAGAGTCTTCAAGATGGTTGAAGAAAAATTTTTCAGTATCCTCTTCAAAAAAAGTATGCATATAATCATAAGTTAAAAACTCCATGCTCATGGAATGTATCTCGCAGAGATCTGAAGTTAAATCCGTCTCTGATGTCTTTACAGACTCTCTTGTTAAAAAACTTTGAAAGGCATGTCCGGCTTCATGAACAAATAGGACAACATCGAATGCACCGCCGCTCATATTAGCCATTATAAAAGGCGCTTTGTAAGAATAAAAATAAGTTGAATATCCGCCCCTTCCTTTGCCAACTCTGCTGTACAAATCCATAAGTTCATTCTCAGTCATAAAATTTATGAATTCCTTTGTTTCAGGTGAGAGTTCAGTGAACATTTTAATGCAGTTCTTTATTATCCATTCTGAATTTCCTTTAGGAAGCGGGTTACCTGATTTAAATTGCAAAGGTGCATCATAATACATTAGCTTATTCACTCCGATTCTTTTTCTCTTCCTTTCTTTTAATCGTGAGGCTATGGGAACGATAAATTTTACAACGCTCTCTCTGAATTTTACCGCATCAGAAGGAGTAAATTCTTTTTCCATTCTTTCATAACCAAGTCCGACGAAATTTTCATAGCCTAGTTTATGCGCCATTTGAGTACGCACCTTAACAAGTTCATCGAAAATATCAGAAATTTTATCCTTTCGACTGTTATTCAATTCTAAGATTGCATCGGCAGATTTTTTCCTTATCTCCCTATCATGCGACTGAGTAAATTTTCTCATAGCCAGTACCGGAATTTCTTTACCGTCATATTTTACAATTCCCTCTGCTTTTATTTTATAAAATTGAGTTTCCAGATTCTCTTCGGTTTTAAATTCTTCAGCTATTTTATCTGAAAAAACTTTCAATTCATGGATTGCCCCATTTATCAGGCATTTGCCGTATTTGTTTTTATATTCATTTTGAAACGGGGATTTAACAATCAACTCATTCAGTCTCCGGGTTAATTGAAGATAGTCAGGCAAAATATTGATGAAGTATTTATTATCCTTTTCGTGTTTCTTATTTGTGGTATCAAGACTGTACCTTACTCTGGCAACACTGTAAGCGGTACCGAAGTCTTTTATCAATTCATTAATTTTCAGCAATGCTGTATTTTGTTCTTCGAATGAAGCGCTTGATTCAAATTTTTTAAGTAAATCTTCAAAGCTTTTACTGAGTTCAGTTATATCCGGTTTAAGGTATGGGTATTGAGAAAATTTCACAGGTTAAATTTATTTTAAATTTTAAAGTTTGGTATTCTAAATTCATTAAAATTTGCTGTCATCTATGCTATCTAATAACTTCTCAACTTTTTCAGCCATTTCTTTTACGGTTTCTTCATCGAAAGGATTTTTAAGACCGGCAATTTTTAACGATTCGGAAAAAGTATATTTCTCTCCGAGCTTACAGAACTCAATATATTTCCTCATTGCCTCCTCATGATTCTCTTTTTTCAAAAATAAAAACTGATATGCGACTATTTGTGCTAAAGCGTATTCTATTGCATAGAAAGGTGGAGAAATTAATGGAGCTCTGCTTTGCCATAACAGACCATTAGAAAGAAATTCATTTCCACTGTTATCAATTCCGGGAAGGTATTTTGCAGTAAGATCATTCCAGATTTTACATCTTTCTTCATTGGAGATATGCGGATTTGAATAAATTATTTCCTGAAATTCATCGTTGTGTGAAGAGTTTAATGCCTCTGCGACTTTATCTTGAATATGTTTAAATTGAAATTTATCTGTATCTTCACCAAAAAATAAATTCATGTAATCATATGTCAAATATTCCATACCGAACGAATGAATTTCACAAGCATCGTAAGTAGCGTCCATATCAACTTCGAGAGCATAATTTCTGCAAAGATAGCTTTGAAAAGCATGACCTGCTTCGTGAGTTAATAGATCAACATCACTACCCATTCCATTCATATTTGCAAAGAGATAAGGAGCTCTATACTTGTAAAAAAATGTAGAGAAACCTCCGCCCCTTTTTCCTTTTCTAATTTGCAAATCCATAAGTTCATTTTCCGACATATAGGTTATAAATTCTTTTGTTTCAGGTGATAGATCGCAATACATTTCTATTCCTTTTTGCAATATCCATTCAGCATCTCCTTTAGGTTGCGGATTTCCGGTTTTGAACTGCAAATCTTTATCGTAGTACATCATTCTTTCTACTCCAATTCTTTTTCTTTGCCGCTCTCTCAGTTTTACCGCCAAGGGAACAAAATATTTTATCAGGCTATCCCTGAATATTTTTACATCTGAAGGAGAATATTCTTTCTCGCGCAAAATGTATGCAAGGCTAACATAATTATGGAAGCCTAATTTTTTAGCCATTTTAGTTCTTAATTTGACAAGGTCATCAAAAATTACCGCAACCCTGTCTTTTTTGCTAAAATAAAAATTAAATGAAGCATCCATAGATTTTTTACGCATCTCCCGATCGGCGCTGTCCCGGTAACTCATCATCCCGGCTAAAGACATCTCCTTTCCGTCAAATAATATAACTGCACCGGATTTTAATTTATTAAATTCATTTTCAAGAGATGATTCTTTCCTGTATTCGTCCTCCAGCCCGTCACTAAACATTAAAGCTCGAAGCGCATAATTTTTACTTAAATGTTTTCCATATTTTTCATCGTATTGTTTAAGATATTTAGATTTATTAAAGTGCTCAAAATATGTTTTTCTAAACTTAAAAAAATTGGACTATTGAAATCAAAATAGTCCAGGTCTTTTTCATATTCCTCGTTTGTTGTATCTGAACTGAATCTGACTTCTGAAATCTCCTGCATTACCTAGTAGTCCTTTCGCAGTTCATTTATTTCAAGAAAAATTACATCCTGCTCTTCGAATGATTTGCTTTCATCAAATTTTTGAATCAGGTTTTCAAAATTTTTGCTGACAATATTTATATCCGGTTTGTAAAAGGGAAACTCGGAGAATTTCATAGAGGTTAGTATTTATTTTATGTAAATATGTAATTTCAACAATTTTAATTTAAAGTAAAAGGGCTTTGTATAAATTTGAGATAAGATATAAGATTGTTTTGAAAATGAAATAGATATTTTAAAAAATTTTATTCATGTATGAATATTCCACGATTTTTATATGTAAATCCCGGGGACAGCATCTGAAATCAAATAATTACTTATTACTATTTCACCATTTTCATCTCTATTCCCAAATTATTTTTATATTATTTCGTAAAATTCACGGTTTTTTAAAATTAATAATAAAAGGATAAATATTATTTTAATTTCTTTATTCTATGCTTTCTTTTCTTTAGTTTTGTTTAAAATTAATAAATTTTGAGTTTTCTAGTCACAAAAATTCTTCCTGAAAATTTAATTTCGGATTCACAATTAGTTGTACCGGAATTAGTTTTGGAAAAACTTCATCTTCATAAGAATAAAAAATTAATTTTACTAAAGACCGCAAAAGGTTTTGGGAAATCCTGTGTTCTCTCCCTTTTTGTTACTAAGTACGAATTATCTTATTCGTATTACAAAACCGATGCGGAAGATGATAACTTATTCGCATTTCTTAATTATCTGATTTATTCAATAGACAAAGTTAAGTCTGGATTCGCCGATGAAATGAAAGTTTTATTGGATTTTTATAAGTCAGATTTGATTAAAAGAGAAATTAGAAATGCAAATTCTTTAATTGTTTTTGCAAAAGCACTAATAAACCATTTGTACTTATTCACCAAAGAAGACTTTTATATAATAATAGAAGATGCCGAACAAATATCGGACTTTGATTGGGCTCATTCTTTTTTTGATTATTTCATAGAGCAATCTCCAAAAAATATACATATTATTTTTGTTTCATCATTAAAATACCCATTTGATGAAGTAAAAAATAAATTGAGAAGAAATTATTTTGAACTTACTAATAATGACTTACGTGCAGATATCAATCTGATTAAAAAAATATCCGAAAATATTTATACACTAAATCTGACAAAAGAGCAGATTTTACATATATGCGAAAGGACTGAAGGGTGGATGACGGGAGTCCATATCCTTTTACAGTCAATGATTAATGATACACAGACCCCTGAAAATACTTCGCTAAACGAAACTATGTATTATTTTTTCCAGAAAGAGATTATTGAAGGAATAAACGAAAAATATATTCCCACTTTAATGTTATCTTCACTATTTGATAGCTTTGATGAACAATTGCTGCGAGTTTTATCTAAAGACATAGATGTGGATTTTCTACTGGAGCTGTTGAAGGTAAAATACAATTTTGTTTTAAAGGCAAACCCCGGCAGCGGCTATGAATATTTAATTTTTTTCAAGGAGTTCCTGGCGGAAAATGCAAAAACTAATTTAGACGAGAAGCTGATAAAGCAGTCTTACTCAGCGGCAGGTACTCACTATCTGAATCTTAAAGATATTGAAAGGGCAATAAAATATTTTTCTTTGGCGGAAGATTTCAAGAAAATTATCCCAATAGTGCTTGATCGAATTCCTCGACTCTCTAAAGATGGTGATTTAAATATTGCCGATAAAATGATTAGATTAATTCCTGATTCTTTTTATAAATCTCATCCTCTTTTAATATACTGGAAAGGAATAATTTTAAAAAACTATTCCTTTGATTACGAAGAGGCTCTGGCTTCATTTGAATCTTTCTTAAAACTCAACAATAAAACTATTACCGATTTCACTTTAAAAGCTATTTGTCACATTGCCGAAATTAAGTTTAACATGGGGGAGAGCAAATATGCAATATCTTATCTTGAGAAATATAGAAATCAAATAACTTCCAAAAAACTATTACCTTCTCTTCTTTTCCGGCTGAGTTCTTTCTATATTAATTCTCGTTGTTTAGATAAAGTAAGTCCAATTTGTATTGAGGCACTTAATATACTTGGAAAAAACAAGGACTTGGAGAGTACTGCTATCCGGGCAAACATACTAAATAATCTGGGCAATTTGTATTTCCTGAAAGGTGATTTTAGTGAAGCTAAAATTTATTACAATAAGTCTCTCAGTGATTTGCCGAGCTTATACCATAAAATCCAGACTAGAATAAATTATCTTTATAGCAGTTGTTATTCCGGAGATTTTAAAAGTGCAGAACTAGAATTAGGGAATTTAATGCAGACAAAAATTTTAAAACATATACCTGAGCTTAAGATTCAAGTCATGGAAGCCTCAGCAAACTATTATCTTGAGTCTGGAAATTTTGCAGAATGTTTGAAACAGTTAAACCTGATGGAAGGTGCTTGTAAAGAACATGAAAATTTCAGAGCATTAGTCACTTCACTTACAATAAAATGTAAAATTTATCATTATGAGAATGACATTATAAATCTTAAAAAACAGTTGAAACAGATTAATGACTTACGGGCACATGGTCTAGAAAATGACTTGGTAATTGCTGATTTATTCGATGCGCTTTTGACAGGAAAAGAAGAAAAAGCTCTTAAGCTGTATGATTATTTATTAAAGAATGAACTTGCTCCGGATAAAATTTATTTTTCATTCAGATTAGCTCAAATTGTTATGAATAAAAGTAAGGAAAAATTTTTGAAATTTTACTCTGATGCAATAACTGAATCATTTCGTATCCGCTATTTAAATGTATTGGTTTCAGAAGTTATCAAAAATAGAAGATTGCTGGATTTCGCAATAAAATCAGGACTGGATAAGGATACTCTGTTTGACATTTATTCTGAGATAATTTCGAGAAATGAAAATGATAATCTTTGTGCAAAGATTACAGATTTGCAGGATATTACTCTGATAACCAGCGGTGTTCCCGAAATATTTATAAGAGGTGCAAAGATTGATGATAAAAAATGGGCAAGGGCAAAATTTAAAGAAATGTTCATGTATATTTTTATCAATAGAAAAAACCATGTTACTAAAGATATTTTAATTGATGAGTTCTTTAAAGATTCTGAACAATCTTATAGTGACAATATTTTTCACCAGTTCCTTTCAAATCTAAGAAACATCTGGAAATATTATGGAAACATTGAATATATTTCCTATGAAAATAAAATGTTTGAGTTCCATCATGGTTACCTTTATAGCTCGGATATTGATAACTTTAAAAATTGTTATAAAAAGCACCAGAGTTTAAAAGATAACGCACCGGAAAAAGAAATTATTCTCAAAAAAGCCGCTGCAATATTCAACGATACTTTTATGAAGGGTTATTACGTTCCATGGGTGGAAGATTTAAGAAGCACTGTGGATACGGACAAGATAAGAATAATAAAAGAGCTTATAAGAATTCTTGAAATGAAAAATTCGACAGTTGAAGCAATAGAGTATTACAACATATTGCTTGAAGATGATGACTTGAACGAAGAACTGTATTTCAAAATAATTTCTGACTATACAGATTTAGGAGAAATTAATGCAGCCAAATCAAAATACAAAATTATGCTCGATAAATTTGAAAAGGAATTGGGCGAAAAACCTTCAGCCCAATTCCTTAATAGAATAAAAGATGTTTTACTTAAGTAGTACCATTCTTCTTGTATCGGTAAATCCGTCTGTTTTCAACTGATAGAAATAAATACCGCTTGCAAGTGACTTCCCGTCGAACGTAACTTCATATACTCCTTCGCTCTGCATTCTTCTGAAATATACTCCGACTTCTTTTCCAAGCAAATCAAAAATCTTAAACTCAACAAAACTTTGCCTTGGCAGCTCATATTTGATTTTAGTTACAGGATTAAATGGATTTGGATAATTCTGTTCCAATTTGTATCTGAATGGAATTTCTGAACTTAATTGCTGTATACTTACCAGTCCGTTTATTTTTAATACTTTATGACGGTTCACTGCAACATAATTTGAATCTCTTCCCCCGGGAGCAAAGAGTCTTACTGAGGTATCGGCTACAGAAGAAGTAAATGGAATTATTCCCAGGTAGCCGTCAACACCCGTATGGCAGATTGGATTTGCTGCATCAATTTGTATTTCTTCAAATTGATCGGTAGCCGAAGCATACATATAAACTTTGGATGAAGGTCCGCTCGGAGCATCTAAGAAAGAAAATTTGATAGTATTTCCTCCTATGAAAAAAGCAATTTTTTTATTCGGAAAACCTTTTGAACCCATTGCATAACTTCTTAACGGGAAGTCAGTAGAACTTGTTGCCCAGCTTATTGTAAACCCACCCGCATTAATACTATCGACTGTTCCTATATAAACTTTATTACTGATGCTGTCTGATCTTGCCCCCCCAACAACCATAATTTTATTTCTGTCAATAAGTGCTGCCCCTGACTCAGCTATTTTAGCAGGTAAACGAGCCGCAAAATCCCAAGCATTTGCAATAGGATTATATCGAAGCACACTATCGCAAATATTGAATCCGGAAGTTCTTCCACCCATCACAAAAGCAATTTTATCATTTATTACTGCTGAACTTGAAAATACTTCAGCAATCGGTATAGGTAATGAAGCTTTTGTCTGCCATCCTGCAGCTAAGCTTGTCGTGTTTATTTTATAAAAGGTATCGTTTATTATATATTCATAAAATGGTTTATTAGCTTTTACTAACCAGCCTTTTACTCCTATTGCAGTAGCTATACTATCGCCCGGTGGAATGCAAACTCTGTTTAATCTGTTGCTGCTAACTCCCACCCTTTGAATCCATTCTGTACCTCCGTTTAATGTGTAGATTATTAAACCTCTATCACCTGATGCAATAATTTTACTTGCGTTCATTTTCTCCACACTTCTTAAATTCAAAATTGTATGAGAACTTTGCGATACCCAGCTTGTGCCTCCGTTTGTAGTTTTTATTATTATTCCGCTATCGCCTACAGCATACCCTATTAGTGAATCAAAAAAAACTACACTATTAATATTTTTAGTTGTACCTGTAGTTTGCGATACCCAGTTAGTTCCGCTATTTGTAGTTTTAATTATCTTCCCGTTTGTTCCAGAGATAAAACCAGTACCGGAGTTTGCATGGAAATATATAGACTTATAATTATCGGTACCGAAGGTAGTTGATGTCCAAGTAGTTCCGCCATTTGTAGTTTTTTTTATGCTGCCATTATCTCCGCATACCCACCCAATGCTTGTTCCCTGAAAAAAAATATCATTCAGTTTAGAGCCGCTTAACTTTGCTGACCATGAGACACCTTTATTTGAAGTTGAATATACTGCAATATTACTATCAGCCATATTCATTATTACAAATCCTACTGAATCATTTGCAAAGCTGATGCCAACTGCATTTTTAGTTGTATCGGGCAATGACCTTGTTATCCAGTTTGTTCCGGAATTACTTGTAAAATAAACTTTTCCCTTTTGTCCTGAAATATATCCTGTTGATGTTGTCGGATAAACACAGTCATAAAGCGTATCAGCGCTGCTTAGGCTTGTATCCTTCCAGTTTGTTGTGTATCCACCTCCGTAATAGATGGAATCTTTTATTTTAAATCCGAAACCGTTCATAAGTCTCCTCGGCAATCTGGGAAGCGTTGTATCATAAAGAGCTGTCGATGCATTGTATAATAGAATTTTTGATGTAATCGAATCGTTTGCAATTCCTCCCATTATTAAGATTGAACTACTGACGGAATCTGAACCAACAGTAACATTATGTGATAATGTATATGGCAGATTTGTAAGGTTTTGCCATGTAGCGCTTATTGCCGATGTGCGGAAAAAGACTTCTTTCTTAAAAATAAATGCGCTAATGGAAAGGCATAGAAAGATAATGCATAATAAAAAAATCAGGGGAAATTTTTTCATAACGGGGAATAGGTTTTTAAGTACTGCTTTCAAAATTTTCTAAAGATAGATATAAATGAAATGGAAGTAAAGGAGGAAGAATTCCATTTGTGAATTGCTTAATGCTAATTATGTGCGTTTCTGCTTTGGAATTGCAGAAAATTCTGTAAGGTTCCTGTAAGGTTTCAAGTAAGGTTTAAAAATACTTTTGTAACAAGCAAATGAAATAAATCACTTGCCAAAACAAAAGAAAACAACCTTATGAAAACCAACATCAAACAAATCGCAGCAGCTATCATAGTTGCAATCTTCACAGCAGTATCAATCTTCTCAATGACAGCAAAGAGCGATACTGTAAGCAGTAAGAACTACAAACCATTCTATGTACATGTAAGTGATTCGTCAGACGGCAATTGGGACGATACCACAGACGGCAGCGGAGGCTCACAAGTACCTCCTGATCCGAAAGACTAAGTAGAATAGCATAATTTGAAAAGCCGGAGATTATCTTCGGCTTTTATTTTTTTACTTGACCAATCTTTTCTAACAGCCACTTTTTAAACGCTATCTCTGTTGTTTCCGAATTAATTTGTTTCGTAATTTCTTTCAAATCATAGTCCACGTTTTCACCCAAATAATGATTTTCATTTATTTTTCCAAGAGCGGCAGCATATTTTGTAAACTCAATTTGACCCTTTTTAAAAATTTCTGGAATTTCAGGATGAGACTTGAAATATTTTTTAATTGTATCACTTATAGAATTAATTTCGTTGAAATCCTTTTCTTCGTAGGCGATTTTAAAAAGAATAAATTTTGAATTGGTGTAGTGAATGTAATCTTTATAAGTGACTTTATTGGCAGAATGTTTTGCTTTAGAATAATTCTTTTTCTCAAAATAGATATTTGCATAAGCTAAATTCAACATATCGTCCTTAAAATTATATTTTATATATTTTTTATACTTTAAGATAAAATTTTCAAGCCAATCATACTCTTTTTTATATATAGAGGCATGAACAGCAATTTTAAAATAATAATGACTCAACGTACCACGTTCAAGAATTAATTCGTTATCATTCAACAGTTTTAAAAAACTGAAAATGTCATCATAAAATTCAGTGAATCCTAAATTTGTCATATACGTACAGAGATTTATGAATTCCCAGTAAGGCTTATTTATCTTTCGTTCATAGGGTTTGTCATTTTCAATCAATGCTCTAATTTCTAAAAGTATTTTTCTATCGAATTCCTTGAAATAAAAAAGAATAGAAAGATAGTTTCTATACAAATCAGGGTTTTCTTTTATTAATCTCTTTTTATTAGTACTTACATATTTTTCAATTTCTTCAAAAAAAGTGTAATTGTATTTCAAATCCTTATTAACATATTCCCTTGAAAGCATATATTGAAACAAAAATAATTTCTTTGCAATGAACTCATAATCAAGAGCATCAGATTTCTCCTGATTAATTTCGTTTCTATCTCCAAATTTAGATACAAACCAATACTCATACTCCTCCGAAATCAGCTTTGTGTTTGTCTCATAAAATTCATCAATTTCCTGCGTTGAATTTTTATGCCCGGTTTTAAATTCTTTCAGCCTCTTAAAAAATTTATCATCGTAGTGCCGCGTTCTCAGTCCGCGCAATATGTAAATTTTTTTATCCCATTCATTTTTTTCGAATTCAACCTGCGCTAAAAATTGTTCAAGCAGCCGTGCAAAGTCAGATAAAAGTTTTCTTATGCTTTCATTTTTAAATTCTTCCTTCGGATACATGAATTCCGAAATGCTTTCACGCGTAACGGCTTCAATCCCGGCTTCGGTATATCTTTCGTTAAGATAATCAAAGAGTTTTACTATACGCGGCAACTTATTAAAGTAGGGAGATTTGACGAAATCGCCAAATCTTTCGAATTCTTCTTTTGAAATGCCCTGCAGCAGCTCTGAAATTTCGTTTTTCAATTTTTATGGGAAACAGTATTATTAAGAAAATTCACGATTGAATTAGATTTTTCCTGAAAATCAGCAAAAATAATCCAAATTAAAAGATATTTTGCACTCTTATGAAATTCTTCAATTCACAAACTGCATTTTGCTTCTTTGGAAATGTATTCGTGATTTACAATTTTGCATTAAAATATTAAAGCTCTTTAAAAAACCATTATAACACTGAAATTTTAAAATTCACCAAATAAAATGAATATACCATCGCACAATCCTAAAACCCTTAGCACACAATTAAGAAAAATAATTTCCGGAATAGAAAAAAATTTGAATGACTGGTCGGGGAGCAAACAGGTTAACAAGGAAACACTAATGAGCACATCCGAATCAATTGATAATAAATTAAAAGAAATCCAGAAATTTGAAAAATTACTCTCTATCGAAAGAACAAAACTCACTCAGTATTTAAATGAAACAGCAAAACCTCTTTATAAAAAAGCCCGAGACCATGCTTATTCAATTCACGGAAAAAATTCCGATAAATTGAATGAGTATAGTTTTAAAAAAATTTAATACAATAATTGGCAGAAAACAAACAAAATTCATTTACCCCTGGCTCAGGGTAAAAAAATTAAATTTAACCAAAATGAAAAAAATTATTTGTACTTCTTTGCTTTTTTTAATCGCCTTTACCTGCATAAAATTCAGCTCAGTTGCTTTTGCCGGATTAAAGGACAATGTTTTGTTATCCGAAGATAAAGCAATTATTTCGCAGAAACCTAAGATTTATTTCACAGAGATTAATTTTGATTTCGGTAAAGTAAAAGAAGGTGAAACACTTTCGCACAATTTTACTTTCAAGAATCTTGGAAATGAAAAATTAGTTATTAGCTCAGTTCAGCCGGCTTGCGGATGCACGGGGGCTACATTAAACGGTAAAAGCGAATTTGCTAAAGATGAACAAGGGGAAATAGGAGTAACTTTCAATACGCAGGGCAGAACAGGCTTAAACAAAAAAACAATTCAGGTAAATACTAATGATGAGTCGAATCCGAGTATTACTCTTTCGTTCTCATGTGATGTACAGTAATCAAATTAAATTTTAAACAACCTTTATGAAAAAAATAATTATTTCTATTAAAAGGAAATTCTTTTTTATAGCAATATTCCTTTATGCCCTGCCCGCTTTTTCGCAGCAGGTTTCGGTCTTTATTGATCCACCGCCGTATAATTCACTTCCTATAGAATCTATATGGAAAATCAATCTCATCAATAATACACCGGATGTTCTTCGGGTTTATCTAAAAGGTGAATTGAGTGAGCAAAGCGCCGGTGTCATAGCTAAAGGAAAGACAAGTGTTTTTGAATTAAAACCCGGTCCAAACCGCGTGCGCCCAAAAGATTTGCAGCCAATTGATATTCAGTATGTAAGCAACGATCCGAAATATTCTGAATCTGCAATCAGGCAGGGAACTCTTCCAATGGGTGATTACAAAATTTGTGTGAGCGCATTTCTTTCATCAGATAATTCTGAAGCTGGCACAGAATGTATCATTCACATTGTTTCGCAGGATGCTGAGTTAAAAAACATTTCTCCTGTTAACGGTGATAGTGTTAGTATTCAAAACCCGTTGAATTTTGTGTGGTTGGTAACCGGCGCTAATCCTCAGGATTTAAATATGAGGATCAAGATAGTTGAGATTCAAGGTGAACAAAGTCCGGAAATTGCATTGAAAGAAAATAACGCAGTGTTTGAAAAAAATGTCGGTAATAAATTATTGTTCATTCTAACTAATGCAAAAAATTATTTGCAGGATGGTAAAGCTTATGCATGGGGTATTATTATTAAACAAGTTAATGGTGACAGATACGGAGAAGCAAGCGCCTTCACAACAGGAAGGTCATCTTTTTGCATGCTTGCTTGGATGGCAGTAATTTCCCAAGGACCCCCTACTTTTTATTGTCAGGGTCAGCCATTAAGTTTCTCTTATGCAGTGGTACTTAGTGGTTCAATTACAGGTGTAGTATTTAATACAGTAACAGGACCCGGTGGAGTAATTCCAAGCTCTATAAGTGGAAATAGCATATCATTCACCCCGTTACTTCCTGGTCAATATCATATTGAAGTTAAACTGACTGTCTCATGTAGTCCGAATGTAAGAACATTGACGAAAACTATAACGGTACGTCCATCTTCCACTACTTCTTTCACTCTTCCTCAAACATGTGTAAGAAAAGGAACAGGACCATTTATCATTACAGGATTTAATCAGGTTGTGCCCGGGGGGTACGGAGGGTGTGATATAAATTATTCCGGAACGGGTGTTTCATTAGCTCCCGGCAGTGGATATGGGGACCCGTTTCAATTTAATCCCGATGATCCCGCAGTAATTGCTCCGGGTACTTATACTATAACCGGAACACCTGATTGCCCTTGTGCTCCTGCACAATCAGTAACGATTACTGTGCTTCCTGCAGGGACACCAACTTATACTATTAATACTTCAGCAACTCAGCTTTGCCAGCCAAGTTCGGTAAATCTTAATGTGGCAAATATTTCACCTAATTCACCCGGATTTTCATTTCAATGGTATGAATTTACAGGCACATCTTGTCCTCCGACAACGGGTACTCCCGGTGCGGGATGGAATCTTGTATCAGGCGCAACAGGCGCAGCATTTGTGACCAATATATTGACTGTAGGAACTCATTGTTTTACTTGCGTTATTTCTGACCCTTGCGGCGGTGTTGCCACTGCTACGGCAGTTACAGTTACTGTTCTGCCAAATGTATCAGCATTTAATATAACAACTCCTACAGCAGGTTTCTGTACAAATGTGCAGGGACCGTATCCTGTTACTCTTACAACCGATAACCCTACAGGAACAACAATTGTATGGACAACAAATCCACCAACTACTGTAACTACATCAGGAAATTCCCATAATGCATCTATAAATCAGACGACAACTTTTACGGCTACTATCGGAGGCGGAACTTGCCCTGCAGTAACTCAAACTATTACTATACCTGTTACAGACCCTCCGCCTGCGGGAATTATTTGCGCCCAGCCGCATATTATTCCCGGTGTATTGCCGGAGTGTGTTCCTACTACCCCTGCTTGTCCGATAAACTATATATACCTGTGTGAAAATTGTGATGCTACAATGACTCTTATGAAAGAAGACGGAACACCTTATCCGATTCAGGATTACCAAATCAGCTGGAGTTATTTTACTTATCCAACAGGACAAGATGTAAACTATGCAACATTTAATCTGAATAATCTTAGTGCAAGCGGAAATGGAGTGCCGACTACCTGGACTAATTTGGGCAACGGGATAGATAATTATTTTTGGAATACAAATCCATTGGCAAATACAACATGGTATAAAATTTCTATTACTGCGCCGGGAAATTGTCCGACAGTCGAAGTCTATGCTATAGCATTTGTAATACAGCAAGTTACTCTCGATGATTTAGTTCCGGTAGATCTTAATTCTCCTTATGCTTGCGGCAGCACTATTAACGGACAACTTACATACAGCGGACCAAGACCTGAAGGCTTTCAGCTTTCCTATGAATGGTTCAGAAACGGAAGCTCGATTTCAGGTGCTGTGCTTAATACCTGGCCCCCGGCCCCTATTAATGTGACGCAAGACGGCAGATATGCTCTGGTAGTCAAGAACGAATGCACAACGGGAGGTGTAGTAAAATTCCAGGATGTCTTTTATGAAAACTTTGATGTTAACTATGCGCTTTCTTCATGCTGTGTCTGCAGAGGCGGAAGCCTTACCATTACTTCAAATGATTCAGACCCAAATATTGTATATACCTGGACGGCGAATACTCCTGTAACAGTTACTCCTACGGGAACAAACGGTCAGTTCACAGTATCAAATATCCAGTCTAATACAATAATTACTTTAACAGCAGTGAGAGGAAATTGTCCTCCGGATGAAGATGCAATTGCAATAGTTGTGTGTCCATAACCATAAATGAAAATTTAAAATTTAAATTATATGAAAACCCTTATAATAATTTTTATCTCGCTCATCGCACTTAATCTGTTTTCAATGAATGAAAACAAAGTGAATTTGAGCGAGCGTAAGATTTCCGGGATGAATGAACCGTTTAGTTTCGGTTTTGCGCACTCTTCATCTTTGGAAAATTTTTCCCATGTACAGGCAGATACTACAGACAGAATGTCAATAAATCAGATTCCAATTCTTGTGCCCATGAGAACCCAAATAACTTCAACAGGCTCTACTTGTGGTATGTTGTGGGGAAATGTGGTATACAACTTAATGTTTAAAGTTCAGAAGGGATTTTTTACTTCCAGTCCTCTTAAGGTTCATTCCGTCACACTTACACCGGGCAGCTATTTAGGGTCGGTTAACGTTTCGCCGGGTTTAACTTATAGTGTAAGTAGCTCACAAATTTTTACTGTTGCATTTGCATCTTCATTATCTGCAGGTACAACTGTTAGTCTTACAGTATATTATTCGGAAGGCAATGGTCCTGTTCGCAGAGTTGACCTTCAATACCCTTTACCGATATGTAACAATTGCAGATGTGCCGGACAAATACCGGGAGGCATTACAGTTAATGTAAACGACGGAAGCCAGGTGACCCCAACATCTGTTTTGTTTGGCAGCGAAATAGAAATATTTTCTGACGCTCCTACAAATTTCAGGACTAGTGCGATTCAGTGTACTCCCGGATGCCCTTCGTCTATAAGATGGAAAATAAGAGATGCCGGAGGAGTATTGATTACAAGTGGAAATAATTCAGGTTCACCTATAATTACTTCTTCTAATTTTACAATTAATAATCCCGGAATCTACGTTCTTGAGGTTGAATTTTATTGTGGAAATATTCTTTGCGGGAAGAAGGCAATAAAGTTAAATGTCCGGTCAGCATGCAGATGCGGTACTTGGAGTGATGTAACTTTAACCTGGCACGGACCGGAGAACAATCGAGTCGCCGGAAGAACCCGCTGCGGTGACCGGCTAGTATTGGAGAGGGGACTCAGATACAGCCTGAGTACTCAATATATATGCCCTGTACCTCCACGTATGTGCAAAGTAAGTTATGAATGGAAAATTACTAATTCCTCAAGTGCCGTTGTTTATTCGGGTACTTTCACAGGAACAACTAATAGTACCCCTTTACGAATTCCTCACAATATGCCGAATATCTCTTTTGCTACGCCGGGTACATACTTTTTAGAAATTAAAGTAAAATGCGGTGATACAGAGTGCAGACCATGTAGAATAACACTCGTTGTAACCGAAAGATGCCATTGCCGCGAAGGCTTAACAGTCAATGCATCTTATCAGGTTAACGGGGAGAGACAGTCGGTAAATGTTCCTTGCAGAACTCCTGTAGCAAACATAGGACCCGTTCCTTCCAATACAGCAATAACATTAAATTACAATTCTGTTTGCTTGCCATCACTTTGCACAGCGACATATACTTGGGCAGTAAAAAGAATATCTACGGGATTACCTGTTGTTACCGCGCCCTCCAGTCCCGGAGTGAGCACAAGTTTTACTTTTACACCGGCAGCTAATGTTAACGACAGTTACGAGGTAACTATCACACCTATTTGCGGTATCGCCAGTGAAAATTGCAGGCCGTGTAAATTTATTATTAATACAACTAACAGTCCTTGTCCGTTTATCTCTGTAAATGAGGGAGATAATAAAATCTGTACTAATCAGGGTACTGACCTCTCTTTGACCGGATGGACAGGAAACGGTACAAATGTCACCTGGTACAAATCAAACTCAAATACTCAACCAGCAAATGATCCAAACAATATTATCACTGTAAGTGGAATAAATTTAACAGGCACAACAGTTAATACCGGAGCCTTATTGAACAACTCCACAACGTGTGATTTGACAACATATTATTACCAGGCAAAAACAAGTAATCCTGAGTGCTTCTCAAACCCTGTTCTGATTCGTGTATATCCTCCTTTGCCAGATATAACGATAACAGGTAATACACAACTTTGTAACGGCGACTTTCTGAATTTGACTTCATCTATAGGTGCAGCTAACGACTGTAACTGCGGAATAAAATGGTATGATTCGGAAAATAATTTTATAGCAGCTGGAAGCAGCATAAACGGTTTGCGATTGTATTCAGAATGTGAAAACGGGTTAAAAAAGACTTACACATTTAAAGTTGTTTACTGCGAAGGTGAGTGTAACGAGAAGAGCAAAACCGTCAACGTTGATGTTTATTCATTACCTGAAGTCACTTCTATAGCTGCTGAACAGGATACTATCTGTCCTCTCGATGCGACAGTACTTCATGCTACAGGAGCGTGCGGGGATAAAATTCAGTGGCAAATGTTTAATTTCACTTCTAACTCATGGGAAGATATTGGCGGGGCTACATCAGTAGACTTTAATACTAATAAGCTTCAAGTATCAACTCTTTATAGAGTTATTATTTCAAACGGTCCGTGCACATTCAGCGCAATTTCGAATACTCAGTGGGTTATAGTGCAGCCGGTAATGTCCGCCGAAATTTCTTATGACCCCGCGAACAGACCTTGCGCGCCATTAATTTGCCCTGATATTACTTTGAATGCAACTGTTAATTTAATGGGAAATACCTTAGATGATAATACCTATTTCGAATGGTATAATGGAGGTGCTCCGGTTACTGGTGTGCCAAGAAATGCCTTAAACATTACTACTTCAACACCGGGGGATTATTACATCAGAATCACCAATTCTGTTACTAATAACACTGATGTTTCCCAAAGATGCGGAATTTTTGAATCTAACCGTATCACAGTATCTCCTCTGACAGTTTCGATTTCCGGTCCTAACTGTGTCTGCATTCCGGGAAGCTTTACTTATACAGCTAATTCAAATTGTAGCAATGTCACATATCAATGGTATCTGAATGGAAACCTATTGCCTGCAATAACATCTGCTTCAGCGAATGTTAATATTGCAAATGATGGAGATGTTCTAAAAGTGGTAATTACCGGACCTATTGGAGGATGTACAGCAGAAAGTTCTGTGACAATTCACGGATGTTCAGGCTGTCAATAAATAAAAATTATTTGTGAATGCGGATAAATTCTATCCGCATTCTTTTATAAAATAAAGAAATCTTATGAAAAAATTATTTTTAATTTTATTAATTTTTGTAACAATTTGTACAGGAGTACTAAAGTCTCAAGTACAAGTAATTCTCACTCAGCCGCCGCCCTTTCAGTTTAATCTAGACAAACTGTGGAAGGTAACTTTAATTAATTCCGGTCCGGAAGAGAATGTTTACATACAGGGAGAAGTCAAAAAAAACTCCGGTTTTCTTGTTGAAGCGAGGTCTTCAACTTTTTTAATGAGGACAGGAACAAGGAAAGTTTCTGCCGGAGAAATAAGCCCTGTTGATGTTAAAAAATATTCAAACGAATTTGATGAAGCATTGAAGAGAACGGGTTACTTCCCGAATGGTACCTATGATGTTTGTGTATATGTAAAGTCGGCTATAACTAATAATATTTTAGGTAGTTATTGCTTTACAACTGAAACTTTTATTTTTTCACCTCCAACATTAACATTTCCTAATGATAATGAAATCCTCTATAATATGCCGGTATTTTCATGGATGCCACCTCTACCTCTTCCTTCCGGTGCGGTTTCATACAAGGTAATCATTAAACAAATTCTTCACGGGCAATCTACTGTTCAGACTTTCAACTCTGTTCCAAGCTGGTTTGAAATTACAAACCTAAGAGCAACAGTATTGAATTATCCTTTAAGTGCTTTAACATTGGAAAAAAGACAAAAATACGCATGGAGAGTAGACACATATATAGATGGAAATTTTGCTGTTTCAAGTGAACTGCGGACATTCACGTTGGGTGACCATTTTTCGGAAGATACATTAAAACATTTTTCAGGCAAATCAAGCTCAGTAAATGAAAATTTTTTAAGTAATGTTTCATTTTTAGGAAATCTGGGTATCGGTTCTGGAATTGAAGATAACAAAATGTTTTCGAGAAAAAAGAAATCACATCTTAATTTAGAAAGTGCCGAAAGCAATTTTTCCATTGATTACAAGATGAATTACTCTTACTCAAATTCTGTACCTCCTTTTTCAAAGTCCGACAGACAATATTTGAATGTTATTTTTACTCCGAAAATCACTATTGGTGATATTCCATTTGCATTGGATATTTATGTTGATACACGTCAAAAAAGCGATCTGCAGAATATAAATACATTTTCAAATCTTCTTAACTTCGGAAAGTTCAGAACATTTATTGAAACTAAGCTGAAGCAGAAAAAAGAAGAAATAGAAAAAAAATTCAAATCGAAAATTGAACAATCTGTCGGTGAAGTCAAGGATAAACTGATTTCGAATCAGGAGGATGAATTAAAAAACGCAAAATCTTCCCTGCCATTTTACTTAAAATTTTTCTCTCATTTTAACGAGCTGAGTTTATTTGATAACTATCCTGTGTTTACAAAAAATACACTCAGTGGTGTGAAACTTACCGGAGCAAATATAGATTTTTACCCGGGCATTGTTTATATGGCTTACGCAGGCTTCAATAATTTGCAGGCAATAAAAGATTCTGTTTACAGAAGAAGTTTAAATGCAGGAAGATTCGGAGTAGGGAATAAAAATGAATCTCATTTTCATTTTGGAATACTAAAAGCCAATGACGACGAATATTCAATTAATGCAGAAAATGTAATTAGCGGAGTTACACCAAAAGAGAATGTTGTTCTCAGTTCAAATGCTCAAATAAATCTATTCAAAGATAATTTTTCACTAGGGGGTGAAGTTTCGGGTTCAATGCTGACTCGTGATAAATTTTCTCCGGAAATAACTTCCGATGAAATCCCCTCTATTGTAAAAAATCTTCTAAATCCAAAGCAAAGCAGTCAGTTTGATTATATGTTTGAAATAAATTCTCAGGTTAAAATTCCCAAGACGGAAACTCAAATTGAAACAGCGTTTCAGTACCTGGGACCTGGATATATAACATTAGGGGCTCCCGATTTGAAACCGGATAAAAAATTATTTAAAATAAAAATTGAACAGAAATTATTTCAGGATAAAGTAAGCGTTAACCTGACTTTTAATAAATCAAGCAATAATGTGGCAGGATTTAATTCAGTAACTAACAGTCTAAGTACGCTTAATATTTCTCTGAAGGCGGCATTTAAGGACTACCCATATTTTGTGGCTGTTTACTCTCCTAACTCTATTGATAATGCCGGAGTAAGCGATTCATTACGAAATAAATCAGGTTCGGATATTTATATGCTTAATTCCGGATACAATCTACCGGGCAGATCATTAAGTAGTTTCATTTCCGGAACATTATTCATTATTAATAATTCATCACAACAGATTAACAGTAGCTTTAAAAATCTAAATGCAACACTTTCAGATATGGTCACATTTATGAATTTCCCCTTGTCATTAAATGGAGTTCTGGGTTTATCAAACAGAGAGATAGCAGGAATTTCTTCCAGCCTTTACACTGCTGAACTATCAGGAGCATATTCAATAGGTGAAGCCATAGAATTGTCAATGGGTATCAATCATGAATTCGAGAAAGATTTAAATTCAAAAACAATTCTGAACTGGAGCACATCATTTAATCATGAAAATTACGGCAAGCTGGTATTAGATATTAACTTAGAAAATTATAAAGAAAGTTTTTATCAATATGGAAATTACAATGATGTCAGAATCAGATTTACAGCATCAAAAACTTTTAAATAAGAAAATTCTAAAATTAAATGAAAAAAATAATTTTACAACTATCACTTCTGTTGGTTATCATTTCTAATTGCTGTTTCTCCCAAAACAACAAGATAGAGATTAACTACAGCAGACCGCCTTTAAATCAATTGAGGGCAAATAATATCTGGGATTTTACTTTAATAAATACTTCTACCGAAGATTTAGAATTTTTTCTCTACGGAACCTTAACTGAAAAAAAAGCCGGTCCGATTGCAAATGGAACGACAGTTTCAATTAAGTTAAAAAAGGGCGAAGTAAAGAAATTCAAAATCAGTGATTTGCCGCAAACCCCAGAGATAAACTATGTCCATTCAGATCCAAGATATAAGGAGGCTCTGATTCGTGCGGGAAACTTACCTGACGGCGATTATGAAATATGCGTAACAGCAAAGAAAACAGTTACAGGTGAAGAGCTTGGAAATGATTGTATGGAGCAAGTGCTGACGGCAGAAAGTGACGTCAGTTTAAATCTGATTTCTCCCGAAAATAATAGTAAAATAAAAGGAGAGGAGCCGTTAGTATTTAACTGGGTATTAATAGGAACTCAAAGCACGGGTTATAAAATAAAAATAGTTGAAATATTAGGAGACGAAAACCCCGAAAACGCAATGCTGAAAAATAAAGCATTCTTTGAAAAGGAAGAGATGAAATTAAATTCTTTGCGTCTTCCTTCAAGCGTAAAAATTGAACCTAACAAAAAGTATGCGTGGCAGATAACCAGCGGAAAAACAATAAGTGAAATCAGAGTTTTTTCTCTTAGAGATGAACCGTCAACAATTATATGTTCAGATTTTGAGAGTCTTCCTCTGAATACAGCTAATGTAAGTTCAATAGGAAACTGGAGAGTTTATAATTCCGGTAATACGTTACACCCTTCAAGGGTCCAAGTGAGAAATGACGGTACTAATGGCCATATAATGACCGGTGAGGATTTTAGCGGAAGCACTTTTCTTATTAATGCGGGTGACTATCAAGGTGATTGGTCAGGTTATTGTTCATTTTGTTTTGACATTAGATTAATTTCGGACGGTGGAAGTTATTCCCCGCCGCTTGAAGTTTCTAACAGTGTTTATATTTTTAAAGGATTAAACGTAAATCAAAAACTAAACTGGCCCGGAATTTCGGGCGGCTATAATTCATCGATGCCTAATAATCCTGCTATCGGATTTGGATTTGCACTGAATACTACTCGTAATGAGACAAGCGGCTGGCGTAATGTATGCTTGCCTTTAAGAGAAATTAGCACCAGTGACCCATTGCCAAGCAATACATGGGGCACATGGGTCAGTACAGGAAATACATTTGGCAGTTACGCAACAGTTCAGGAAGCATGGAATGATATCTTGCACGATGTTGATGTAATTGCTTTCGCCATTGACTGTACCAATTTGAATCAAAGTGAAGTGATAGGAGTTGATAACATTTGTTTAGAAGAGGAGTGCATCGAAACGAATTCTGACCCGTGTAACAGCTACGGTGCAACTGTAGCTCCTGCCCCTACAGGGGATTGCTGCTGGAGTATAAATTTAACGCATCCGGCTGATGATAGTCAGATTAGAGCCATTGAATTTCACGCATTAGCTCCTATTGTTTCAAATCCTCCGACTGTCGTTTTCACATCAGGCTCAAGTATTACTCCAACAGGTGGTTGGGCAGCAAATCCAACTCTTACCATGCATAGAATACAAAGAGTCGGAAATTCTCCAATACCTAATTCATTCAACTACTACTTAAGCTATTCTACCTCTCCGCAGAGAGTTGTGGTGAACTGGCTTGGCGCAAATAATACTTTAGTTTGTTCGGATACAGTTACAACAAACTGTGATATTCCCTGTGCTGTCTTTTCGGATACAAATGTAACCTGTACGGGAACATCTACAGTAGTTACTTTTGATTTGCACAATAACACTAACACAAACGGACACAGCGGTTTTGCTTTTTCTGAAATAGAAGTAACAGGTATCACTCCTTCAACTGTTATAGCAGTAAACACATACATTCAATTATCTCCTTCGATACCGCCAGGAGGGAATTCCACAACTCCAATTTCACTTACTTTAAACGGTGCAAACTCGGGAGATAATGTTTGTATTATAATGAGATACAAAAGTCCGGACGGATGCTGCTTGTGCACAGATACTCTATGCGTAACAATTCCTCAGTGTATATGCAACAATATTGATGCGAGTATTACAGGTGACGCAAAATCCTGCTGCTATAATCTTACTTTGCAGAATAATTATTTACCGGGATTCTTTGATAAGATTGTAGTCAGAACTTTAAATGGAGTTAACTTTTCTACATTTACTACCGCTATGCCGGATTGGGGAACTTTAAATCCGTTCCCTTCAAACTCTATTGAACTTCTCTACTTCAATGGTAACGGTACAATTCCAACAGGTAATTTTGCTAATATTTTTAATTTCTGTTTAACTGATTACAATAGCCAGCCCCAAACTGTAGTTGTAGAATGGATGAATAACAATAATGTGATATGCAGAGATACTTTAATTACTCCTTGCGCTCCACCACCTCCACCGAAATATTGCTGTCAGATTTTGAATGACACATTAATCTGCCGTGAGGATGGAACATACGAATATAAATTTGATATCAGGAATAATTATAGCTTCATTGCTACAGGATTCCAAATGAATCCGCTTTATCCGTCAGGGGCAACATTTACTCCAAATAGAATCCTTACAACTATTAATCCGTCCCCGGGTCCCGGTTCTGTTTCCGGTCCTCATTCGATAATAATAAGTAATGTTGGCTCTGCAACAAATTTCTGCTACAAGCTTGCTATGTTTCAGCACACTCTTAATAGTAGCGGAGAAGTAATAATCGGCAACTGCTGTTATGGTGATTCTATTTGTGTTGATTTACCGCAATGTCCTGAAACGGAATGTTTTGATGCATCTATAAAAAATGTAAAGTGCGATCTATTTTCTAACGCATACACATTTGATTTAAACATTTTGCATCCTTCAAAAAACGGAATTATTCTTTCAACAGCGTTAGATTGGACTATTACGTTGCCTAATACTGTACACGCTGGTGTTCCTGTAACATTCAGCTGTAAATATACGGGAAGTCTACCAATAGGAAGCCAGGTTTGCATCCCTGTTGTTTTTGTTGAATCTCCTTCTATGGATACGTGCATAGTTAACTCGTGCTTTATAATTCCTGATTGCAAAGAAGATCCCAAGCCTTGTGATTGCGGGAAGTGGGAAAATAAAAAAATAAAAATAAAAACCGAACAAGTAATTGAAAATGTTAGCTGCGGTAAAACTTTTGACAAGGTTATCAAAGGCCAGTCTATGGATATTTCTTTCCCTGATTATATCTGTTATCCTAAATCATGCAAAACAACCTACAAGTGGGAAATAACCGGTCCGCAAAGTCAGACAGGCACTACTAATGTTATAAGCAATGTAAGCTTTACGGCACCGGGAACATTCAACGTGAAGATGTATGCATATTGCGGGGACAAGCTTTGTGATTCATGTTCGTTTGAAGTTATCATTAAAGATAACGGCGAACCTTGCGAATGCAGTGAAAAAGGATGGAAGCAGGAAAAAAACAATATAGAAATTTCCGGCGATGTCAAAAAAACACTTAGTTGCGGAGACGAGTTAGTCATTTATGAAAATGATAACATTATTATTAATGCTCCTGAATATGAATGTAAACCAAGCAAATGCAAGGCAACTTATACGTGGACAATTGCCGATAACTCAGGTAGAATAGTTTCATCAGGAACCGGAAGTATAATTAACCATACTTTTGGTTCAGGAACGTATTGGGTTACAATGAGACCATCCTGCAACGGAATTGAGTGTGATAAATGTGTAATACAAATTAATGTTAAAGAAAAACCTAAATGTGATTGCGGAACGTACAGAGAAAAATCCATGGTATTTACACGGAATGAACAGCAGTGGAAAGTTAACTGCGGTAAGGAGGGTACATTTGAACCGGGCACTTACAATATTGTCTCTCCTTTGTTTGAATGTTCTCCTTCAAGCTGCAAAGCAGAATATAATTGGTCAGTAGAAGGTCCTATTTCCGGCAGCGGCACGGGACAGAACTTTGATTTTAATTTTACTATTGCGGGTAAATATAAAATTACATTTACTCCTGTTTGTGGAGGGAATAAGTGCAAACCATGTATTGTGGAAGTTGAAATTACCGGAAGTTCAGAATGCAAATGCGCTGAAGGAATATGGAGAGGCGATATGAGCTTAAATAATACAAGACTTTATTGCAATGTAAGTCCAAATATAATATTTACAACAGGATTCAAAACACTTACAGGAGCGGTTTATCAATGCTCATCATCATCCTGCACTGCAACTTACATTTGGGAAATCAGAAGACACGGAGGAACCGTTGCTACTCTTTCGGGGCAGACTGTGTCTTATAATTTCGCTGCAGGAACTTATGATGTAATCTACAAAGCTTTCTGTAACGGTATTGAATGCGGAAAATGTCTTACAACATTACGATTCCAGAGAATTATCTGGAATCCGAACGGAGATATATTCAGGAATATTGTAGTTAAAAATTCACTAGTTTCTCCTGGTATTTTTAATCCGAACGAAAGTCTGCGGCCCGATTTTAAGTGGGAGACAATAGAGAATCCGGAAATAGAAAAATATTTCCGTTTGGTTAAAGTTTCTGACGGTTCTGATGTCAATAATCTGCTTGATGCTGCTAAAGAACTTGCTGATAAAGAACCTTTATTTGAGGCAGGAGTGAAATCAAACTCTCTGATTTATCCGTCCGAGGCTTCAGATTTGGAAAAGGGCTCATACTACATCTGGATAGTATATGAGCTTGACGAAAAGCAAACAGCAAAAATTTTGACGGCAGGATTTTTCAAAGCAGGTATAAATACTCCCGCAAAACTAATTGATGACTGTTATAATTGCAGTAAATATTGCTCTGAAGGAAAGTGTTGGAAAATTGGAGATAGCTGTTATTGTTACTAGCAGTTAATCTAATAATTGTTGGTCTGAAAAGATTAAAGCACTAATAAAATCGTAGCCAGAAATTGGATAAAATAGGCAAGTAAAATAAAAAACCCCTCAAGATGTTAATTCTTGAGGGGTTTATCTTGAGCTGGCAGAGGGACTTGAACCCCCGACCTGCTGATTACAAATTTTATCATCTGGGATTTGATTCCAGTAAAACTTTAAAACTAATTAAATTTTACATTCTCACATAGTGACAGAATTCTCTTAAAGGACTATTTTCTATATAAAACCTACCCAAATCCTACCCGGATTGAAAGTATTCTATTCGAATAATTGCATGATCTAGTTCTATATTTTACAAATATGAATTTCCTAGTTTGGATTAATAAAGATATTTGATTTTAAAAATACACTCATATTTCAATATTATTTATTTATTTTATGATATAAATCATATGTTATTTTTACAAATCTATTTAAATTTGTAATACAAAATTCATGAAAAAGCTTAAGCTAATACTTTTTTTATTCATCTCTTTATTGTTCATTCTGCCTATTTATTCCCAATGGTACGAACAGATTTTACCTGTTGGCGGCACTATGTATGATATGGTATTTTTTGATGCCAACACGGGAATAATTTCTTTCGATTCAAAAAATGTTATTCGTACTACGAACGGAGGAAATAACTGGAGCATAGTCTTGCAAACTTATGTTCTTACCTTAAAAAAAGTAGATGATAGTTCAGCATTTGGTCAAGGTTTAAATACTGGAAGTAATCTTGTAATAAAAACTACAAATAGAGGATTAACTTGGGACAGCACAGGAGGGACGGCACTATCTGTTAGAGATTTCTACTTCGTAAATAGAGATACAGGCTGGTTCAGCGCATTTGGAGGTTCAATGGGAATATTGAAAACAACTGATGGCGGACAGACAATGTTTGGTATAAGTAACGGTGCAAGCTTTGGAGTCATTAATTTTTTAACTAAGAAATATAACGGAGAGTATTTTGGCTGGCATGTAAATGATATTGGATTGAGGCTTACTACCAATAGCGGGATAAACTGGTATAAACCTAGCACAGATTTAGACAGCTTAAATTTAGTTTCAGTTACTTTCATAAATAAAGATACAGGATGGGTTAGTGGTACAACAAATTTTACATATGGAAGGATCTATTATACATCAAATGGTGGATTAAATTGGTTAAAACAATACGAAGAATTTATTAATGGTAGTCCTACGAGTATCAACTTTCGTACGTTCAATAAAGGTTGGGGAGGAAGAGATGATTTTAAAATATTTGCAACATCAAATGGTGGAAGTACTTGGGGTTTTCAAAGTATTCCAATTAATGGAATTAGAAAAGTCTTTATGATAGATACCTTAGTAGGGTGGTGTGGAAGGTCTAAATTACTTCATACTACCAATGGGGGAGGAAATATTGTTGCCATAAAAAATGCAAACGGAGAAATTCCTCTAAAATATATTCTTAAACAAAATTTCCCAAATCCATTCAACCCTACTTCGATTATAGAATTTACAATAAAGGATGATTCAAAAGTTAGTTTAATTATTTATGATTTAATGGGTAGAGAAATCATGAAGCTTTTTGAGAATAGAAGTCTTCACTCAGGAACATTTCAATCGATAGCTGATTTCTCTGATAAAAACTTATCTAGTGGAATTTATTTTTATAAATTAATTGTGCAAGGAAAGGAGAACATAGTACTGACAAAGAAAATGACATTTGTAAAATAGTAATTAGTTTCGAAATTATAAGTTTTTTCCCGCTGGCAAGCTAAATAAAACTTAAATTTTAATCCTATGAAAACTATAAAACTTTCATTTCTGCTTTTAGTTTTTCTACTTCTTACATTTATACACATTTCTGATATTCAATCACAGGGCATTAAGAATAAATTTTATGTAGGGTTTCAGGGTGCAGGATTATACACTGAATACTACCAGCAATACAGAAACCTAAATGTAAATTCAACTTTAGATTGGGGAGTTGAATCCGATTATCAAGACGCATATTCCCCAATAAGGCTTTACGGTGGTTTTTTTGATTCTTTATTTACAAGAAACCCTAATAATCCTGGAGATCCGTTCCACCTTCTGGCAAATGGATACATGAACTCTTTAAGAAATGTGATGCAGCTTTTTTTAAGTGGAGTTGACCCCGGAAAATCTATCGTAAAATACCGTACAGTAAAAGTAGTACGACCTGCTTTTGGTCAAAGAAGTAATTATCAAGCTGAAGATATTGGAACATGGAACACCAGATATCCCGGTTATGGATATATGCATCATGATAATAACTGCGGAACAAATTATAATGAACATTGGAGAGGTGAAAGTGTAAGTGGAAGAAACGTTCAAGTCGGAAGGGATAATACGGGTTACATAGTTGATTCGCTTTTTGAAAATGGTGAACAATCCAGTGTAATTAGCAGAAAAGATTATGGGACTGCACATTACTCAGATGTAAAATATTATGGTCAAAACGGCAACACCGAAGCGCCATATAAATGGTTTGTAAAACCGAGAATGAGAATTGATACTGCAATTGCACATAATCCCAATTACCAAAATACACTTGTGGCCACGATGGAAATTTATAGGTACGATGGGAATAAAATAAAAGATGTACCAATACTAGTTAAAAATTTTTTCCATCCCGATTCTGTTTATAATGGAATTTACGTTGAAAACTATTATTTTGCGATTGGAACTGATCTTACTATAACTGGAGAACAATTATGTGTGGGTGCAGATTCGACTAATTATTATTCAGATGAATGGTCATCAAAAGTGGACTACAGAGTTAAATGGAATGGACTTGTAAATGTATGGCTTGACTATGTAAGGTTAGATGATGAATGGGCTCATTATCTCTTTACAGAAAATTTGACAACTGAAATGCAGGATAATCAAAACAGGTGGAAGTTTCATAATAAACTGAAAAGCGAAGTGGAAAATCTAGTTGGGACACCTGGTTTTAGCTATTTTTATTTTGATGAATTTTATTATAACAATATAGAGTGTCTTGCAAAAGTAAATGACTTAGTAAAACAGTATTCAACTGCAATGGGACATCCTACGAGCATGATTATTCAAGCAGGTTCAAGAAGTCCTGATTTAAAAAAAGAACCAAGTGTTGGAGATCAACTAAATACATTACAATCTAAAGGTCTCATGACTGATGGTTTTGTATTTGATATGTATCCCGTTTATATGGATACACCTTTTCCTTCAAACTTAAATATTGTTAATCAAACTTATATTAATAGTATTTTTTATACACATGCCTCAAGTGTCAATCAATATAATGACCATATTAATACTATTATAAGCGGAGACTGGTATTTAAATCCTTTCAGACAAGCAGGAAGTATATTAAAGTCTTCAACAACAAATCCCATTTTTATAAGCACAGTTCAGATGCAATCGATTGAAACGAATGCTAAATATACTAATTGTGTTCCAAATACAAATGGGTATGAATTCAGACGCGAACCTACAAACGAAGAAATTAATGTACAGGCATATCTTATGCTGTGTTATGGAGCAAAGCAAATAGACTTCTATAACCATACTACTGTGAATGATATTTGTGCAAGCGGAGAAGAATTATATGATTGGGGAGTAACAGAAGTAACTCATACTCAGCAAAATGATGTTAGAGACCCTAGAATTTCTAATTATTACGGACAGAATAAGTTTCAGAACTCAGCTGATTTAAATGCAAAGCTTTTGAAAATCGGAAGATATATGTATGATTCACTGGGTTTAAAATTCAACGATTCAAGAACGTTTATTAGAGAAGGTTTAAGTGGTACGTACATCGACGATATTCAATCATTTTCCGGAACAACTCAAGATCCAATATCTCCAGTTGATAGAAGGTACTGGCATTTTGGTTTCTTTAATCAGAATATGACAACTGAACCAAATACTTATTCAAAATATTTAATTGCAGTAAACAAAAGTTTAACTCCTGTTGCCAACGGGCAAGGTGATGTAAAAGAATTACGAATAAAATTTAAAGCATCTGATCTGCCTATATTTAACAACTGGGTAATTATAAATCCCATTACTAATGAGGTTTTAGGAACCTTTGATAAAAATGCCGGGACTTTTGCAAGTGCCGGAACTTTTCAACCAGGAGAAGGAAAATTATTAAAAATTACCCCAGTAATGATGGCCGGGGGGAACTTAATATCTAATGAGAGTTTCTCGAATATAGTGTTTGACTGTAATGGCAGTGTATCGGGTAGTAATAAAAATATTACAATCGGAGAAGGTGTAAAAATTAATTTCAAAGACTCCTGCGGAATTTTCATGTCTGGAGGGACTTTTAAATGCGGTTCTATTGCTGAAAGTTTAGCTCCCCAAAAGTCTGTAAATTTTTATTCTCAAAATGGAATGCAGTGGGCAGGGTTAAGTTTTATGGGTACAGATACTGTTATTATTCAAAATACAGAATTAAAAGATATAAAAGCTTTACCTGAATTCAATGAGGGTTACGGAATTGAATTAGTTAATGTGAAGCATATAAATATAGATGGCACAAATCTTTACAATATAAACTCCAGTGCTGCAGGCATACATGTATATTATGCTACAAATCTTTATATGAATCCATCAATAAATATCACAAGTAATACAATAAAAATTAGCACAGATGCCAATGACGGAATTAATATTACACCTTATTCATGGCTCACTGTTACAGGTTATATTTATGGAAATAAAATCATAAATACCTCATCAGGTGGAGGCAGAAATGGAATATATGCTTTTGACTTAGTTGGAACACCTATTAAAAATAATTACATAGAAAATTTTGCATATGGAACTTTCACATGGTACAGCTCACTAGATTTATATCAAAATACTGTTGATACAAAAAATATATCGAACGGTTGGGATTTGTACGGAATAGTAAGTGAATATAATTTAAGCAATGCCTATGAATCACGACTTGGTGGTAGCAATGTACTCACTACACTTGACGGAAGGTGCGTTTCCTTGGATGCAATGGATTTAAATATCAGCGATGGCAACAATATTTTCCAGATAAATGACAGCTTGGGATATCATTTGAGAGGATATTATCCAACATCAGATTTAGGAGAGTTAAATGCTAAGAATAATTGTTTTAAAATAGGTACTAACTCTATTGATGAATCTGCTATAAGAAGATTAGTAACATGGTCAAACGGCACAACTAATGTTAATTTTGCTTTTGGTTCCAATTGCGCTTCTTCTCCAAACTACTGCGATTATTATTTAGGAGGGAATTCAAAGGATACAGTGTGGATTGAATGCGCAGGTGGAATGGGCGGTGGACAAAAAGGGAATTTGGAAACAGAAATGTATTCTGCACCACAAGAAAATACATATAAATTATTATATGACAGTTTAAGTATTAACATGAGAAAGAAACAATATGACTTGGCATCGCAAAAATGTATTGCATTGTTAGATAACTATGCCGATAGTGTAAAAACCTTAAATGTTGTTGATAAATTGTATTACACTGCTTTGGCAAGGAATAAAGTAAGCGAATTGAAATCGTATTACGAATCATTTATTCAAAGTCATCCAAATAATTCAAAATTGATACAAAGAATGTTTTACTATATTCAGAAATCAAAAGCAAAACTTGAACAGTATGAATCTGCAATGCAGGGATTTCAGACAATAATGAATCAGTTCCCAACTTCATTTGAAGGGCTTGCTGCAAAGTGGGATTACATGGCTACACAACTACTTGACAGTTTACACGGGCATGGGGGCGGAGAAAAAGACATAGTAAATGAAGAACTGCTTTCGGAAGAACAGAGCCATGCAATACTTGTAAATTTGGTAAATGATCCACTGGATAAATACGACCACAAAAAATTTACAAAAGAAGACAGAAAAGTAATTGTGAATAATATTGTGAATGCTTTCGAAGATCAAAAGTTAATTGATACTAAGAAATTTAAAGAACTTGAAGTGAAGGTAATTAAGAATGAAGCGAATGTAATGGAACGAAAGGAATTTAAAACTAAATCACAATTAAAAGAAGTTGTAAAACCACAAAACGTAAGTACTATAACACAACATATGAACGCTGTTCAAGGCGATATAAAGAAAGTATTTGAAGTAGGGAAAAACACAAAGCCGGTAGATGATAAATTGACATCTGTTATTCCATTTGAATATAAGTTGAATCAGAATTATCCGAACCCGTTCAACCCTACAACTAAGATAAATTATGAACTGAAGAATACAGATTTTGTATCTCTTAAAATTTATGATTTACTCGGAAGAGAGATAGCGGAACTAGTAAATGAAACGAAAGATGCCGGAAGATATACAGTGGACTTCAATGCTAGCAAGTACATGATGGCAAGCGGAATATATTTCTATAGAATCAAAGCCGGAGAATTTGTCGATACGAAGAGAATGGTTTTGATAAAGTAGCATGAGCTTGAAGTAATATAATAAATGCTCTGGCTTTAATTAGTCAGAGCATTTTTTATTACGGTAACATTTGTAAATAAATCAAAGTTGTTTCCAAAGAACTATGTCCTAACAAAACCATAATATCGTAAGCAGTTTTCTTTTCTTTATTCCATAAACTTGCACGTCTATGTCTCAACGAATGAAATCCCCACGGATGCTGTCCTAATCTTTTAATCTTTCTTGCAAGAAACTTTGGCTCTTCACTCCACCAAGGAAAAACTCTTTCATTCATTTTGTATGTTTTACCTTCTAAACATTTGGGCAAGGGGAGCTTGCGAGGAACGAGATCAGAGTTCTTACTTTTTCTTGTCGTGAGAATCACCTTATCCGGAAATATATCTTTGCCTGTTAATTTTAAAGGCTCATTAATTCTCGCCGCAGTCTCATCAATAAATTCAAGTAAGAACAATTGTTCAGGTGTACATTTCTTTTTAACAGCTTCAATGTCTTCATCGGGCGGAATGTATTTTATTTTTTTGTTTATAGGGTATTGAGTGATTTTCTTACATGGGTTAACCATTTCAATTCCTTTTACATCTATCGCATAATAGAATAATGCTTTGTAACTTCTTAGCATTGAATTAACAGCATAGTTATCATTTTCATTTTTTTGTTGGTTGATAGATTCTTTATCCAAAAAATTTTCTATCATTTCTCGCTTCACTTCATTGACAGGAATATTACCAATGTGTTGTAATAATCTTTTGAACTGAGATTTTGTAGTTTTATAATACTTTATTCCTTTTTTTGCCTTTATAACCGATAGCCTGTCGTTCATTATATCTGAGAGGGCAAATTTTGGCTTTAGAGAGGGGTTTGATGCTTGCTTGATAACTTCTGTGTATTTGGAAGATTCCGCTTTCTTAGCCTCATTTTTTGACAAATAGATGGCTTTTGATTTATAGGTAATATTCTGATAGCCAAACTGGTAAAAATACCGCAACCCGGCTTTTACTTTTCTTGGATATACGGGCATGATCGCCTCCTTTATTTTTTTATTTTAAAATTCTATTTTTTAGTTATGGTAAAAACTGAAGCGTCTGTTTTATAGTGGTAGTTGGGATTTTTGAGACGAATTAAATTTAAAGGGTGTAGGGTTCAAGGAGTGAATCTCTATGAAACCTACCCGTTATCTTTCCGTCAAGGAAGTCGCCGAGATATTAAACATCTCATGCAAAACCGTTTATCGAAAGCTCCGTGTAATTCCGGGATATTTCAACTTAGGCGGTATGCATTTCTTTGACGAGGAAGAATTTAGAAACGGCCTCAAGAAACTTGCAACTGACACAAGCAAGACATCTTCAATTGTTCAGACAACCCGCACCGATACGCACGGGCTGTTGAACTAACATTCGAGCTCTGCCCTGAACTATCGGGGCGAGCTTTTTTATTAGTGGTAATTTAGGAATTGGATTGGTAAAGGGCTTTGGAATATTTGAAACTTTTTATAACTATAAGGACAACTTTCAAATATGTGCGTTTATTATAATTGATATGGTTTGAAATAAACCACGGTGGACCTATTTTCTAATTAGGCTAATTATTTGTTGAAGAGATAATTCTGATAGGAAGTAACGTAGTGGAATGTATTAAATTTAAATTGGAATGATTAAGTTTTGAATAGAATTTATAAAAAAGCCCGAAATCAATATTAGCATTTCAGGCTTTGCCATTTCCCAATTACTATTTTGGTACTTTCAAATAGATCTTCTCGACTGATTCGAAATGTATCCTTAAGAATTAGTTTTTCATAAAAGTGTTTATTACCATTCTCAAGGTTGTAGTATAAGCATTAATATTCTTAGCTCGTTTTCTTAAAACGTTTCGTATCGCATATTTCATTGTATTTGTCCGCAAACCACTCGGAGTAAAGCAAGCCATTAGTTTTAAGTATCTCTTCAAAAAGCAAGATTATACTTGCCTCGTCTTCTTTCTCAATCCTTTTGAACAGTTTCTCCATGTAGTTTAAGAATGTTCTGTATCTCCTTTTGCGCTCAACATTTATTTTACCGTTATTGTTCAAAGTTCTCCGTGTCGAATGTAGTCTCTCGAATCCCTTTACGTAATTCCTTTCATCGAAATATATTTTCAACCGCAATAGATTGACGTCCAGTTGTATTTGCTTGTCATCCGTATTCACCCTGTTCAGGTATCCAATGGCATCATGTAATAGGTCAGTAGAGTAACTTAGATATGCATTCGCAAAATTCCTGTACACTGTTCGCTCAACTTGCGGAAGGTATCGGACATATTGCAGAAGCTCTTGCATCTTGCCAGTATCTTTCCTATTGGTTAGGAACAGAAGGATGTTTCGGAAAGACCTGCATTGCAAATTCTTTGTCTTTTGGTTTTGGAAAAGTTTCTCTTTGAGAATATAAAATTCCAAACCTATGTATTCATTTGAGAATTCTTCCCTTAGACCTTTCTCATGACATCTTTCGATGCAATACGTCTTTAGGAAATTCAGGTGCAATTCCAGTTCGTCATTCTTGAATTTGTGCTTACATTTGAACAGCAAGTCTTTATGCTTGTAATATTCCGCAATATCATTTGAGTTCTCCAGTAAATTGATGAATGATAAATTCATATTATGCACATACGCGAATGGATTTTGCTCTATTATGAGTTGTAGCAGGCTCGTAAATATTTTTTTGCCATCAAGCTGACTGTACAAGCTCTTTTTGTCGAACGCGAAGCAATCGTTATTGTTGTAAAAGCTTATCTTGGCGCTCAAAAACTCCGAAACGTAGATATTGGTGAGATACAAGAGAAACTTATTATAGTCATCAAAAAGGGAAACTATGTTCTGTGCCTTGTTCTTGCGGACATTTTCTGTTTTAAAATTGAGCAGGGCAATCTGGTAATAAAAGAGAGAATGGAAGATGGAAATATCAAACCTATCTGTATGCAATTGACGTTCAATTGTCCTCGCCAATCTTTTGAAGTCGAAATTCAGCCCTCTGCTCCTATATTCATTAAGCAAATCGATTTTAGACCTTAGATCATTTTTTTCGTTAGCAGTGAACTCGAGAAATTTAATCACTGAATTGCTGAGGAGACAGTAATAGCCGTTTAAGAGCGAACTGCTGAAGGCTTTTCCCGGGCACAGTTGCTTGAACACGTTTTGCTTTGAATATTCTGTAGATGTGAATACCGGATAATATTTCTTCAGTATTGTGAAGAGCTTTATCACTTGAGGCTTATTACCCAAAAAAGGGGAGGAAACGAATAGCTCAAAACGATCCAGTTCTTTTTCATCGAGTGATTTTAACAACTCTATAACCTTAGGGGCTTTCATAAGTTAATTTGAGATATAAATAACGTTTGAAATTTAAACAAATTAAAGCAAAAGTTCCGCATATAACGTTAAGAAGTCGAATTTAATTTCTTTTACTCATTTCTAATTCATTATGAACATTGGTTTAAATTTAACCAAATGATAATGAAAACCACTTTTATTGTTATTCTCACAGTCATTCTTCTTAGTTCTTACTCTCAAGTTTTTTCAACTCAACTAAAGAAATTAACTTCCATAACGCAATTGTCAGGAACATATGAACAGTATGTTTATATAGGTAACGAGCTTTGGCATTTTATATTTAATGAGGACGGATCCTTGATCTTCGAAGAAAGGATATTTGAATAAAAATTATATGAACAAGTTTTCTATCAAAAGAATAATAAAAAATTTCTCCTATTAATTTTTTATTGAAAACTATTCAATTTATAATTTGTCGCCATATTCAATATCCTTTCGTTTTTATTAGTTAGTTAGAGCTGAATAAAACTATGTTTTTAAGTTATGATTTTTACTTGCTCTCTTCTTAATACAGAAAAAATATAAACGTTATTATAAAAATAAATTAATATTATGGCAGAGTATCAAATTACTTGTATTACAAAACGAGACAGAATGAATTCACACGAACATATTACCCATGTTGGAAATAGTTCTTGGACTCCAAAAACTAGAACTCGTGAAGAAATAATAGAATTAATTAATGGTGGAGATAAATTTTATGTGCTGGATTCTTACACTGGTAACAGAGCGTACGTATATGTTGTAACGCCCGGTAATGGACGCTCACAATACATCCAAACTTATGCTGATGGTGTTTGGAAAGATAATCTATTGTCCTTGCCAGAGTGTTAAAGATTTGTCTATAATCCTATACTCTTACAGATAGTATTTATTTTTAAAACGTTCAAATTCTATTTAAAATAAAATTACCCCCTAAATGAAAACACTACTTTACTCTCTCGTAGTCGTCTTCC
>JBHEKU010000034.1:0-12044 GCA_041859205.1 Ignavibacteria bacterium
TTCTAACTCCGCCCTTTAAATTGCTCTGGGAATATAGCCTTGAAGCAGGCATTTCAAAGAACAGCATTTCAGCCTCTGATGGAGCAGTGTTTATAAATACCCTTAACGGCGAACTTCAGGCTCTTAATATTACTAACGGGAAAAGTCTCGGCAGTTTTAATAAACTTGGCAAAGCATCATATTCAACTCCGCTGATTTATAAAAATTATATTATCTGTACATTTGCAGGAGACAAGCAAAGCTCTATACTTTGTTATGATCTTAAAGCCGGCAGGGAAATGTGGAGAAAAAATTTGTATGATATAGAAGCTTCTCCTATTTTAATTAATGAAAATATCTTAATTAGTACTACCAAAGGAGAAGTAGTAAAATTAAGTTTATTAGATGGAAAAGAACTCTGGAACTACGATATAAAAAACCTAAAATATGGATTTTACAATTCGCCGACTTACTTTGAAAATAAAGTTTATATAGGTTCAACAGATGGCAATATTTATTGTCTGGATTTTTCTAACGGTAAAGAACTGTGGCAGTATAAAACTAATGCCTCTGTTTATGCCGATGTTTCAGTTTACAATAATAAAATTTACTGCGGCTCTGATGACAAAAACTTTTATTGCTTAGATACAGCCGGCAAGCTTGTCTGGTCTAAAAATTTTAATTCAAAAATAATTTCTTCTCCGGGATTTTATAAAGATAAAGTTATTCTTTCCACAGTCAGTGGATATATTTATTCGTTAAATGAAACTGACGGGAACGAAAATTGGAAGTTTGAAACGAAAGGCACTATCCATGCTTCCCCATTAATTAAGGACAACAAAATTTTCATAGGCTCATTCGATTTTTATTTGTACTGCCTCAATGCAGAAGACGGTGCTGAATTATGGAAATATAAAACCGAGGGCAGAGTACGTTCAAGCGCAGTCGTTTGGAAAGATTATATACTCGTAGGCAGTGATCCGAAATATTTTTATTGCTTTAAATAATGAAAAAAATTTTAATAATAATATCATTTATAATAGTAGCTTCTTCTGCATTCGCTCAGAAAGATTCCTCATTCTACAATCTTTCTGTTAGCAGTGTGCCGGATAATTATGATGTTTATATTGATTCTGTTCTCATAGGTAAAAGTCCCCTTGTAAATCATAAGCTAAAAGCTTCAACTTACACTCTGAAAATATTTAACTGGAGTACTTTAAAAGAATGGGAAAGCGAAAGCAAAATTATTTTTCTGGATTTAAAAAGCGATACTTCGTTTACGATTGCTTTTCGAAATGATTATTTTATAAATACAATTCCGTCAAACGCTTCAGTAATAAAAAATGATTCCGTATACGGCTCCACTCCGCTAAGATTATTTTCAAAAGAAAAACTGACAGGTAATTTTCTTCTGAGAAAAGAAGGTTACTTTGATAAGACAATCAATATAGATAGCTACGGATTTGGCAATAGCATCGTTGAGACTTTAACACCTGACGGCGTTACAAAAAATAACGTATGGAAAAACAAAAATACTAACTTTAACACAAAAAGAAATTTTCCTTTAATTGCCGTGCTTGGCGCTGCAGTTGCCGGCGGTACATTCGGCGCTTTCCTTTTCAAATCCAAAGGCAATGATGCCTACGACAGATATCTTGAGACACAAAATCCGGTCGACTATGATGAATCGAAATCTAACGATACTTATTCCATTCTCTTTTTAGTTGCTACGGAAGTAACTTTAGGTGTGCTTGTATATTTTCTTTTCGGAGATTAATTTCTCACAATGTCTATTTAACCACAGAGAGCACAGAGTATAAACACAAAGAACACGGAGACATTATTTTTTTAATTATAATAGCTCTGTGTTCTCTGTGAATAAAATCAGTGTCCTCTGTGGTTAAATTAAATCAATCCACTATCATAATTTTCTCTTTCGGCTTGCTGATTAAGTTCCTCCAGAGTATGGCTCCTAATATAACAAACGCCCCGGCAATTGCAAAAGCAGATGGCTTCTCGCCGACTCCCAAAAATACCCATATAGGATTAAATATTGCCTCAAGCGTTCCGATAATCATTGACTCCGTTGCGCTTACATATTTTATCCCTTCATTAAAAATCATATAGCTTATACCTATCTGCACTGCTCCCAGAAAAATAAGAATTAATGTCTGATTAAAATTTAAACTGAGATTCGGAAAAATTATCGGCAGGCAAATAAGCCCTACTAAAAAATTTCCCATCACAACATTGCTAATCGTATCTTCACTTTGATGCTTTTGCTTTTTCCATTTTAGAAAAAGTGTGAACGCTGCAAAACACATTCCCGAGAGTATTGCAAGCAGATTTCCGTATATATTGCCCAGCTCTATTTTCCCCATGAAAAACAACGCCATTCCGAAAATAACGACCAGCACAGTAATCAAATTTCTTTTGTCGAACTTAGTCTTAAATATAAGAGGCTCTGCTATCACTAAATATATCGGCGCGCCGAACTGCAGAAAAATAGCATTCGCCGCCGTCGTCAGCTTTGTTGCTGCTACAAATAAAATTAATATGCCTGCAAATGTTATAAAGCACAGAACGGAAATTAAATCGAAGGAATATTTTATCTTCTGCCCTCTTGCTGCGCTGATAGCTACAATAGTAAGCGCTGCAATCATTGAGCGGTAAAATGAGATCTGGAAGGCGTCAAGCTCTTTAAGTACTTTTATAAACAGACCGCCCGTACTCCAGAAACAGGCAGCTATGGAAATGAGTACAAGTCCTTTTCTGTGAGCGGGGATTTTACCTAAGAGCTTTGATATCATTTATGTATAAATACAAAAATCCCGCTTTACAGCGGGATTAAATTTTATTTTATTGTTTTACTTTTTTCTTTATTTCATCCAGCATTATCTTAGTCATTTTTTTCAGGTCATATTTATGTTTCCAGCCCCAGTCCTTTGCTGCGACTTTATCATCAATCGATTTCGGCCACGAGTCTGCAATTCTTTGTCTGAAGTCGGGCTTGTATGTTATTTTAAAATTAGGAATATGTTTTTTTATTTCCGCCGCTAACTGCTTAGGGTCAAAACTTATTCCGCCTAAGTTATAGCTTGAGCGTACCGATAATTTTTTCGCGTCGGCTTCCATTAAATCAATCGTTGCATTTATTGCATCGGGCATAAACATCATTGGCAAAGCTGTATTCTCTTTTAAAAAACACTCATACTTCCCTTTTTTTATCGCATCATAAAAAATTTCCACTGCATAGTCTGTTGTTCCGCCGCCGGCTTCAGTCTTATAACTTATCAGCCCGGGATAGCGTATGCTTCTCACATCAATTTTATATCTGTTGAAATAATACTCTGCCCATCTTTCACCTGCCTGTTTACTGATACCGTAAACTGTGTTAGGCTCCATTACAGTATATTGCGGCGTTTTTACTTTCGGAGTCGTGTTCCCGAACACTGCAATCGAGCTGGGCCAGAAAACTTTCTTTATCCCGACTTCCCTTGATAAATCAAGTATGTTCAGCAAGCTTTTCATATTTATATCCCATGCCTGCAATGGAAGACGCTCTGCATTTCCCGAGAGCACTGCTGCAAGCAAATATACCTGAGTGATTTTATATCTTATTACAAAGTGAATTAATCTTTTATCATCCATTACATCGAGAATCTGAAACGGTCCCCCGTCTATAATATCCTGCGGTGCCTGACGTATATCGGTTGCAAAAACATTATTATCACCGTAAACTTTTCTTAATGAAGTTGTAAGTTCGGAGCCTATCTGCCCTGCTGCCCCTATAACAAGAATTTTTTCCATGATTAAATATTTGTAAAATATTATTGATAAAATAAAATTGGAAATTTAAAAGAAAGTTTAAAGTGAGATTGGAAGGTGGAAAGAATAAGGATGTCATCCCCGCGAAGGCGGGGATCCAATCATACACAATGTTCCCCTCCTTACCAAGGAGGGGTTAGGGGTGGTTTAATGTAGGATATTTTTTTCTCAGAAAATGGGAATCGATTAATATTGTGATGAACTTTTTGAATTCTTAAATTCATGAATGATTTTAAACTTAAAAAAAGAAATTCTAAAAAAAGTTACAGAGCATTATTTAAATTCTTTGGATTTCAATGGAATTCCAGTAAATAAATTAGTCGTACACTTTAATATTTCACTTACTGAGTTAAATATTATTTTAAAAGAATTGGTAAATAAAGATAAAATTGACTTAAGATTCGGAGATTTTCATCCAAATGCACATATACAAGCTTTATTTGAATATCCCAAAATTGTTTTACTAGAAATAATGACGGAACAAAAAATTCAGCATTCTTGTATTTATCCTACGAAGAAACATTTAACCAAAATTGTTGATAAAAAGAAATATGATGGAAAACCTTTTTCGTTGAAATTAGCACTTGGATTCTACCAGCTAAATTATGAAGCATTTGATTTATCGATTTTAGAGATGTATAGAAATGATCCAAGATATTACTTTATAAATTCTGATATACAAGGACAAATTTACTATTCGAATTCTAGAAACTCTAAAAAGAATAATCCAGATAATATTTACTTACAAGAATACGGTTTTTGTTTTAACAAGAAAAATGAAAGAGCTATTGCAGTTTTTCTCACTAGGTTGTCAGGGTTAACACCTGAACATCAACAAATGTGGAACGCGAAAAAATTGAAAGGTAAATTTTTGTTACACCCCGATTTTTATAAAATGTCTCGAGGCCATCTGCCGGAAGGAATATCGATTTTTGGAGCATTCATTAAAGAACAAGAGAAAATTAATAAAATATGCAAAATAATTGGTATACCTCCACTTTTTAAAAAAATCTTCACATTACGTGACAAACCCAAAGAATTTACTTTTTTAATTAGACCTACTTTAAGAGAATATGAAAACTTTATTCACATATTAGATAAAATGGTTTCTGAAAATATTAACGTAGATTTTTTTCAAAATAGAATAGAATTAGAAAAGGAAGAGACGCGCAAGGATGGAAAAATAATAACTAGAAAAAAAGGATCAATTGAGTTACTAGATGAATGGTTACATATTTATTATCATCATCCTGATACAAATCTTATTAAAAAAACTCTTGCACCTTTCCGTAAATTAAGAAGGTTACGTCAACTCCCAGCTCATACTCTTAGCGAAAATGAGTATAGTCAAAAATATTTTAAGGAGCAGAAAGAGTTGATGAGTAGTGTTCACAATGCAATACTTGGCATTAGGTATATTTTACAATACGACCCTAATGTAACAAATGAACAGAGAGAAAGTTTTGAAACTAAGCTACAAATTTGGCTTCAATAAGACTAATAGATTCAGCCGTTGTTTGTCTTCCTGACCAACAACCACATGGATATGAATCCTGAGTATAAGTTATAACACTTTCCTGTCAATACCTTTCCAAATATATCTACCTATTACTACTAATGAGATAAATTATATTTTTTTATAAAAATTTACTTATTAAATTCTTCATGGGTAAAATCCCATTTGATAAGTTTTAACCGGGAAAAAAGTTGAAATGGAAAATGCGGTTCGCATATCAAATTTCAGCGATTGTTGGTCCTCTGAACAACAACCATAAGGATATGAAACTGAATAGAAATGGGTAATACTTGATTGGATTCCCGCCTTCGCGGGAATGACAGTCTGGAAAACAAAATGTTACAATTATGCTACTCCTTCAGTTAGCAATTCTGTGCAAAGCACAGTCCCGCCAGACGGGAAGCAATTAACAGCAAAATGTGACAATAATGTTACTCTTCAACTTTAATTCGATACCTTATTTTGCAGAAGTTTAATTAATTAATGTTTGTTTTATAATAGCTTAAAGAAAAATGTTACAATAATGTTACACTGTGACATTTTTTAATATTAACAGAGAATTAATCATTAGAAAAGTTACAGGTAATTTTTTTGTTTTTTCATTTTTTACTTTTCATATTTGTAGTAGTTTAAAAATATGAAAAATATTTTTGACTATTTCAAACTCGATTACGAAAAGGAAGAATATAATACTGTTATTGAAAGTATAACTAAAGGAGTTATTTTCCGGGGGACAAATCTATGGATTCTTGTATTTGCGATTTTTATTGCATCACTTGGTTTGAATATAAATTCTACTGCAGTTATCATCGGAGCAATGCTTATCTCTCCTTTGATGGGTCCGATAATGGGACTCGGATTAGGAACAGGCATAAATGATTTAGCTCTTGTTCGTAAAGCGCTTTCGAATTATTTTTTTGCTGCGATAGTAGGATTAATTACATCGACAATTTATTTTTCTATCTCCCCTCTTAATGATGCTCACTCCGAAATTCTGGCGCGCACTACTCCTAATATTTATGACGTGCTGATAGCATTGTTCGGAGGACTTGCAGGTATTGTTGCAACTTCAACTAAACAAAAAGGAAACGTTATTCCCGGAGTAGCAATTGCAACGGCTCTTATGCCGCCGCTGTGTACGGCAGGCTACGGACTGGCAACGTTTCAGTTTAATTATTCTATCGGCGCTTTATATCTTTTTATAATTAATACAGTTTTTATTGCGCTCGCAACTTTTGTAACCGTTAGATTATTGAAGTTCCCTTTTAAACATTTACCCGATGAAAAAGCCGAGAAGAAATCTAAACGAATTATAATTGCAATAGTTGTTGTTACTTTATTACCGAGTATTTATTTCGGATACGATATAGTGAAAAATGATAAATTTATAAAGGAAGCAAACAGATTTATTGAGACGGAAGCGATTTTTCCCGGAGATTATCTTCTCAAAAAAACCATAGATGAAAAAGAAAAAAGTATTGAGCTTATATTCGGAGGCAATGAAATAAAGCCCGCGGAAATTGAAAAACTGAAAAATAAATTAAAGAATTATGAACTTGAGGGTACAAATCTTGAAATCAAACAAGGCTTTGCATATCTGAAAGAAGAAAAAAAACTTAACCAGGTAAATCCTCTCAGTGATGTTCTGGCGCAAAAAGAAAAAGAACTGGAGACAATGAGTAATAAAATTGACAGTATCAGAACAGATTCACTGAATTATATTCAGCTGATAAAAGAAGCGAAAACAATTTATCCCGATTTAAAAAACATATCCATCTCTCCCATAGTTTCTGCGGATAATTATTCGGTAACAGATTCATTAGTAATAGCATATCTGCAGACTTCGAAACCCATGATAAAATCTGAACGAACAAAACTTCAAAACTGGTTGAAAGCCAAGCTAAATAAAAATGTACAGATTGTAACCCAATAGAAAATTTTAATATTCAATGCATTGAATAAATTTTCGTGTCAATACCTTTCATAAAATATTTCCCTATTAGTACTAATGAGATGAATTTTATATTTTTTAAAAAATTCTATTGTTAAATTCTTCATGGGCATATTCTCATTAATATAGATTTCTTAAACCGGCAGGATATTAATTCGGAATCTTATTTTGCAGAAGTCTAATTGATTAATTTTTGTTTTATACTAGCTTAAAACAAAATGTTACAATAATGTTACACTGTAACATTATTGGGGAAAGGTAAAGACGCAATACCTTGCGTCTCATGATGGGGAAAGAATCTCAAGTATTTTATTTTGCAGAAATCCGTCAAAAACCCGTCAATCTCCGACGAATTTCTATAGGCGATGTTGTTTTTACAAAGTTGCAGGATTTAATATTCAACAGAGTACGGAAATGAACGAACTGAATTTGAAGTATTTTTAGGGCATAAAAAAAGCGGACTTAATCCGCTTCTTTCAAAATACTTTATACTTGTTACCTTATTCTAATACGGTCTGTACTTATTCAAAAACGCAAGGCGCTGCTTATGAACATCCATATACGAATTTGATACAGGAAGAATATGGAAGCCGTCTTCGACAATCAGCTTTTCAGCGTGAGGAATATTAGTTGCAAGATATCCTGCGTGGTGAAGCGTTACATCGGCATCGTGCTTACCGTGGATAATCATCGTCGGGCATTGTATTTTGCCCAGGTCAAATGCTTCCATGTTGGAATTTTGTATGATGTCGTTTTCAAGTCCTATTTTTCTTATACCAATAGGGCTCATTGATTTGATAAGATTGAAAATATATGCAAGCTTATCGTTATTGCTGAGAATGTTATTTGTGATTTCATCCACTCGTTTAGGGTCGTAATCGCTTTCCATCTTTACCATGGATTTCACAACTGAGTGAGATGCATATTTTGCAAATACATTGTACAGCCATATTGTAGGATCGTTGAACGTAAGCTTAGATAAAACCTTCTCGCTTTTTTTACCCGAGTTAACGTAGTACTTCTGGCTTACGCATGATTCGAGCACTAAAGCAAATACTCTATCCGGATGCCTTATTGCAAACTGAAGCGCAATAGGTCCGCCTGTTGAGCTTGCTATTATACCTGTTCTTTTTACTTTGAAGTGGTCAAGAAGATTCGCCAGCGCATCTGCCTGCTGCTCGAAAGTTCTGCCGACTGTTATGGGAGTTCTTAGATAGCCCGGACGCGACCAGGATAAAAAGCGATAGCCTCTGCCTATTAATCCGGGAAAGTGAGCGAATACCTGATCGTATCCACCGGGTGAACCGTGAATACCTGTAATGACAGGACCTTCGTTTCCTTTAACGGCATACTCAATACTTCCCGCAGGGGTATCGACTATTTTGCTGCCTGCAACGAGCCGTTTTTCAAGCTCTTCTTTCCAGTTAAAATACCACACGGGCAATGTTGATTTTGTTTGAACCATATTTTGGATTTTACATTTATAAAATCCCCCTTAAAATATGTACGTCTTATTACCAGGAACAGATTATCAGATACTCTCTACAACTACCTGAGGAGTAACTTCTGTTTTAGGAATTAAAGCAGGCCAGTAAGCAACTACGTCAGAAGGCTTAGGTCTGCCTCCGGCAAATCCCGTAACTCCGGGAGGGCCGGTTAATATTAGTGGTGCCAGTTCTTTACCGAAACGCTCAACTGAATATTTATCAGATGAACGGACTGAAAATCTTAATACAACTTCATTGGGTTCGTCTATCTTTCTTGCAATAGGTCCGTGACATGCATTGTATCCCTGGAACTCTGCTCGTACTTCATCGAACTTAAGCCCTAAGTCATCGAGTCTTGTTCTTAAAATCTTATCGGCTGCCTCAGCTTTTTCTAAAGCGTCAGGCCAGCTATAAGTTAATGAACCTGAAGCTGAATATCCATCTGAATAAGACATGGATACTTTATAGAAAGGAGTAGCAGGTAATCCTTTAACATTATAAACTCTTACTTTGTTCATACCGGCATCTTCTAAATGAATAGAAGTAAAATCTGCGATGCAGTCAGGAGTAATATAATCCTTAGGGTCGCCGATTTCATAGCAAAGCTGTTCGCTTACTGTATCGATTGAAACAAGGCCGCCTGTATTTTCGTGCTTGGTGATAATGACTTCTCCGTTAGGATAAGCTTCTGCAATCGGGAAACCAATGCGTGCTAAATCAGGAATTGACTGCCAGTCTCCGGTGAAATTACCGCCTGATGCCTGTCCGCCGCACTCGAGAATGTGACCTGCAACAGTTCCGGCTGCCATAAGGTCGAAGTCGTTCATATCCCAGCCGAACTCATAAATCATCGGGGCAAGAGTAAGACCTGTATCGGTAACTCTGCCTGTAATAACTATATCAGCTCCCTGTTTTAAACACTCGACAACAGGAGCTGCGCCGAAGTAAACATTGGCGCTTAATACTTTTTCTTTAACTGTTTTGACGCTGTCACCGGATTCCATGTTCTTTAATTCAACACCTTTATCAACAAGTTCATCTATGTTATCTAAGATATTATCGCCCATTACAACGCCGATTTTCAAATCCTTAATGCCGAGCTTTTTTGCTACTTCAAAAATAGCATCTCTGCATGCAGTTGGGTTTACTCCGCCGCCGTTAGTAATAACTTTGATACCCTTTTCTTTAATAACAGGAAGCATACGCTCCATTAAAGCAGGGATATCGCGTGCATATCCGAATCTCGGGTCTTTAAGTTTTTGTTTTTGAAGAATAGACATGGTAACCTCTGCGAGGTAGTCCATCATGATGTAATCAACAGGTCCGCCTGTGGCTTGATTCATAGGAGCGTCGATTAAATCGCCCCAAAATCCTTGTCCTGATGCTATGCGTATTTTATCTTTCATTTACTGTTTAGAGTATACAATTCGAAAAGAATTTAAAGAATTCAGAAATTATTAACAATTTAATAAGTAATCAATACTTATTTTGCAGAAAAACGTAGTGAGGCGACTATCAATCAGTATTTGATGGTAATATTTTTAGGTTCGGTAAAGAAGCGAAGAGCTTCAAGACCGCCTTCTCGGCCAACGCCGGAGTTTTTTACTCCGCCGAATGGAGTGCGAAGGTCACGCTGCATCCAGCAGTTAACCCAGATGATTCCTGATTTGAGTTTTTGTGAGATTCTTTGAGCGCGGGATAGATTTTCAGTCCAGATAACAGAAGCAAGTCCGTACTGAGTTGAGTTTGCCATCATCAGGACTTCTTCTTCAGTTTCAAACGGTATGATTGTAACAACAGGACCGAAAATTTCTTCCTGATTTGTTCTGCATCCGTAAGGAAGATTTTCTATTATAGTAGGATAAATAAACCAGCCGTCTTTACATCTTTCATTGGAAGAAGTGAAATCATCGGCATGATTTCCGCCTGTTAATATTTTACCGCCTTCTTCTTTGGCAAGGTCTATATAAGAAAGGATTTTTTTGTAATGCATTTCAGATACGATTGCCCCTTGCTGAATTTTTTCATCGTTAGGATCTCCGAGTCTTAATGCTTTAGTTCTTTCAACAAAATCATTTTTAAATTTATCATAGATATTCTTATGAACAAATATTCTTGAACCGCATAAACAAATTTCGCCTTGATTGGAAAATGAAGAGCGGATTGTTGTATCAAGCATTTTATCGTAATCGCAGTCATCAAAAATAAGCACAGGATTTTTACCGCCAAGCTCAAGCGAAAGTTTTTTAAACATAGGAGCAGCGATGCGGGCAATATCTGCACCGGTTGATGTACCGCCTGTAAATGTAATAGCTTTGATTCCGGGGTGAGAAGTAATTGCAGCGCCGACTTTTCCGCCGAGACCGTGAACGATATTCAAAACTCCGGCAGGCATACCGGCTTCAATACAAATTTGTGAAAGCAGATATGCAGTGTAAGGGGTAACTTCCGACGGCTTTGCAACAACGCAGTTTCCTGCCGCTAAAGCAGGAGCAATTTTCCATGTGAATAAATATAATGGAAGATTCCATGGGGAAATTGCACCGATGACTCCGATTGGCTGACGTAATGTATAATTTAAAGTGTTTGTATCTGTTAAGTGTGATTCACTTGAAAAGTGAATAATTGCAGTTGCAAAGAATTCAAAATTTTTGACTGCTCTGGGAATATCAACTTCTCTGGCAAGAGAAACAGGCTTGCCGTTATCTTTGCTTTCAGCTGCAGCAAATTTATCGAGATTAGAATAAATCAGTTCGGAGACTTTCAAAAGCATTTTTGAACGCTCTTCATTTGTCATTGAAGACCATTTTTCAAAAGCACTTTCTGCTGCTTCAAAGGCAAGTCCAACATCTTGTTCGTCTGAATCAGGAATTAATGAATAAACTTTTCCTGTTGCCGGCTCAAAATTATCTAAGTATTTTTTTGAGACAGACTCTACAAGTTTTCCGTTAATATAATTTTTAAGTTTCTCCATTGATAATTTTAATCAATAGTTTCAAGAACTGTTCTGAATGCGTGGACTCTATTAGTATATTTATCCGTATGTAATTTCTGCAAAACGGGGGCAAATTCTTTTTGGTATTTATTATACTCATCCATTGATTTCATTGAGTATTGAATAGCATATGTAACGCCTTCTTCCGTTTCAGGTAATTTCAATTTCAAAATTCTGTTTTCAATAAATAGTCCCGTTGCCATAACTTCAGGTATGTGTACGTTTTTCATCCAGTCGAGCCATTCATCGCTTATAGATTCAAGCACGCTGACTGTTACATTGTATATT
>JBHEKU010000290.1:0-4469 GCA_041859205.1 Ignavibacteria bacterium
TTATTATCTTCCTCCTCTCTTCCTGCTCACCGTCTTCCGATTACAAGAAGCTTCACGGAACATGGACAAACGGCTCCATTCAATTAATTTTTCCTTCAACCGATGTTATACAGATTTCTAAAAATAACGATTCAATTCCGGAGTATTCCGGTACTTATTCAATAAATGGTTCAGATATGTTCGTACAGTTTACATTAGGGAGTGTTTCGGATAGCTGCGGAGGTGAAGCGAAGTATGTATACACAATAAATGAAATCGCGCTAAATTTTGATTTAGAAAGGGATGAATGTCCTTTCAGAAGAGAAGAGTTTACAAAGACTTTTAAAAAAATTAAATAATCAGTTTACTGAGCTTTTCTTTTGTTAAAGGTTTAACAATAAAATCTTTTACCGTTTCATAGCTTTGAGATTTTTTTACATCGCTGGGGTCAATAGATGATGTTAGCATATAAACCTTGCAGTTCTTTTTTATTTCATCACACATTCTTTCAAATTCATCCAGAAAATCCCATCCGTTTTTACCGGGCATGTTAATATCAAGAAATACCACTTCAGGTAATTCCTTTTTATTGGTTGAGAATTTTTTATCCAGCTCTTCTAAAGCATTTCCGGCACTGGTATATATTTCAATTTTCTCGGCAAACTCAGCTTTTTCAATAATTTTTTTCGAAATTATGTTCACTATGGGGTCGTCATCTATAAGGAAAATATTTTTAATTTTTATGTTCTCCGGTTTAACTTCGGGATGAATTCTTTTAAAATTAATGTACTCTTTCTCACGGATGATGGAGTTCATTTCTTTTATAATTTTATCCAGATTTATCACTTCATCTTTTATATATTCCAGCAGGTTTATATTATCGTTCGAATCTGGTTCGTCATTATTTATTAGAGATGTAAGTCCTTGTATTTTTGCTATCGGAGCTCTTAGATTATGAGAGACAATGTGGGCAAACTCTTCCAGGTCTTTATTTTTTGCTTTCAGATTTTCTTCCATTCGTTTTCTTTCAGAGATATTTGTACCTGTTCCTATTACACATTCCTGCCCTTCGTAATTAATAGTTATGGAGTTGAAATAATACGGTATTTTTTTCTTTGATCTTGTCAGTAAACTTGCTTCGGAATCACTCTGACCGTAAGTCAGAACAAGTCTTATTTCGTTTTGCATTTTATCTTTTTCATCATCATCAAAAAAATCCAATGGTGAAAGAGTTCTCATGTCGTCTTCGGAGTATCCTGAAACCTGCAATAAATTTTTATTCCATCTTAAAAACCTTCCTTCTTTATTAAATAAAAAGAAAATTACCGGAAGACTGTTAATTACTGAATCTGCAAGTTCTTTTTCGCGCAAAATATTTTCCTGAGATTTTTTCTTTTCAGTGATATCCCATTTTGTGCCGAGCATTTTTACAGGTTTACCCCACTCATCTTTCTGAGATATTCCCTTTGTTCTAAGAAAGTGAATTGAGCCATCCGGCCATATTACACGGTATTCAATATCAAATTCTTTTTTTCCGGTTATAGCATATTCCATTTCAATATCTGCAGTTAATTGATCTTCAGGATGTACATGCTGTCTCCATGCGGTAATGGCGTCGATTTTCATATCGGAAGTAAGTCCGTACAATTTGAAAGTAGTATCATCCCATATTACACTTTTATTAATCAGGTCAAATTCCCAAATCCCAACATTAACTGCCCTTGTCGCATATTTCAGTCGGGCATCTGCCAGTTTCAAGGCTTCAGTTGCATCTTTTTTAATATCTGCATTCAGCTTTATCATTTCTTCAGATGTCAGTTCAAGGACTCGTTCCAGCCTTTTTCTGTCCTCATCACTATGATTGTAAGATTCGTCTACCAGATCAATGAAAATGTTCTGCTGCTCGGTGAGGTTATCGGTAGAACCAAAAACTTTTTTTATTTGCCTTTGTAATAATTTATGCATGGGGTGTGTAAATCATATACTATTTGATATGGAATTATTTAGTTGGGAACAAACAGGTTGTTATGTGATAAAATCCTATTTTAACAGTAAGGAGAGGTTATAAAATATTATTGTAAGATAGTTCTAAATCATCTAATCGGTTTAGACTCTATAATAAATACTAAAAATAACTCTATTTAGTTTCATTTACAACAAATTATATTGCGTAATATACGTAAATATAATAAGGTATTCAGCAATCTATTTAGAATTTAGATTGGTAATATTCAGCTGTAAGCATTATATATTGATATTAGCCATAAAATTGACTTCCTTCTTCATTGACTTTCAAAGCCTTTATTAGTAATTTTAGGATTACGAAATTTTTAGAGTTATTGCAATGAAAGACGCTATTAAAAATTCTATCAGAACGACTAAATTTGCTACTGCTGCAGAAAACGCAGGCAATTGGTATGTTGTTGACTTAAAAGATAAGATCCTCGGAAGAGCTGCATCTGAAATCGCTAAGAGAATCAGAGGCAAATACAATCCGAAATTCACACCGAATTCCGATTCAGGTGACTGGGTTATCGTTATCAACGCCGATAAAGTTAAGATTAACGTTAAAAGAGAAGAATTAAAAAATTACAAAAGACACTCATTATATCCGGGCGGCCAGACAATCACTTCTTATAAAGAAATGATGGCTAAGCATCCTGAAAGAATTATTGAGTACGCTGTAAAAAGAATGTTACCGAAAACAAGATTAGGCAACAGACTTATACATAAATTAAAAGTTTACACAGGTGAAGAGCATCCGCACGGTGCGCAGAACCCGGTTGAATTGAGTCTATAATTTTAAACACATTTACTAAATGGCTTTACAAGAACATATTGCTGTAGGCAGAAGAAAAACTTCAACTGCAAGAGTGATTTTAAGAAACGGAAACGGAAAAATCACAATCAACGCCCGTGAAGGTGAAAAATATTTCGCAACTGATAACTGCTTTCAGGAAATATTGTTACCTTTGAAAAAAACCAACACATTCGGCACTTACGATATATTCGTAAACGTTGATGGCGGCGGTTTCACAGGTCAGGTCGGAGCTATAAAGCTCGGTATTGCAAGAGCGCTTGTTAACATCAACCCTGAATACAGAGCGATGCTAAAAGTTGACAGCTTGCTTACAAGAGACCCGCGCGCAGTTGAAAGAAAGAAATACGGACAGCCGAAAGCAAGAAAGAAATTCCAATTCTCTAAGAGATAATATTTCTTTTAAGAATAATTTCTTACAAAAGATTTTTTACAAACAAAAAGCATATTTCCTGATTTTCTTAGACGCGTGTTCTGCCTTTGGCAGAATGTTTAATAAAAGATGACGGAAATAGAAGATTAACAAAAGCCAATCCTAATCCTTCGGAGTTCACACTCTGATAGAAACTTCCTTGGTTGAACCAACCAATAATTTCACGGATAATGTTGCGCTTTGTTTAATTAATTTTAAACTATTTAATAGGAGAAAACTTATTATGGCAAAAGTTCAAGTAGAAGATTTGCTTTTAGCAGGCTCACACTTTGGTCACTTAACCAGAAGATGGGATCCGAAAATGCGCCCTTATATCTTCATGGAGAGAAACGGGATTCACATTATCGATCTCAAAAAAACATTAGGACTTCTTGAAGATGCAACTAATGCAATCACAAACGTTGTATCACAAGGAAAAAAATTCTTATTCGTCGGTACAAAAAAACAAGCGAAAGCTATCATCAAAGCTCAGGCAGAGAGAAGCGATTCTTTTTATGTTTCTGAAAGATGGCTTGGCGGTATGTTAACCAACTTCAATACTGTAAGAAAGAGCATTAAAAAGCTTACAAACATTCAGAAGATGGAGCAGGACGGAACAATCGAAAACTTCGTAAAGAAGGAAAGACTTGTTCTTTCAAGAGAAAGAGAAAAACTTGAAAAAGTTTTAAACGGTATTGCTAACATGACAAAACTTCCGGGTGCAATTTTCTTAGTTGACGTTAAAAAAGAACACATTGCAATTCAGGAAGCAAGAAAATTACATATTCCTATTTTCGCAATCGTAGATACAAACTGCGATCCGGACTTAGTTGACTTCCCAATCCCTGCAAACGATGACGCAGTGAAATCTATCGAGATTATCACACGTGCTATTGCTGATGCTATCATTGACGGAAACGAACTTGCTAAGACAAAATCTATGGATGAGTCAGAAGAGTTGAAAGAAAAGATGGAAGCGAAAAATTAATTAACAAAAGGACTAAAAACTAAAATGGAAATTACTTTAGATTTAATAAAAGACTTAAGAGGTAAAACCGGTGCCGGTATCAATGACTGCAAAAAAGCATTGGTAGAATCCGACGGCGATATTCAAAAAGCAATTGAGCTCCTTAGAAAAAAAGGCGCAGCTACTGCAATGAAAAGAGCAGATAAAGTTGCTAACGAAGGCGCAGTAAAAACAAAAATAAGCGGCGATAAAAAGACCGGCGCTATTGTTGAAATAAACTGCGAAACAGACTT
>JBHEKU010000294.1:0-12033 GCA_041859205.1 Ignavibacteria bacterium
TATAAAAGCCTGAAAGTATTTTCTTCTCTTTACTAATAGCTTTAATCCGACTACACATCCAATCGTTAAGAACGGCACTATATAAAGCACCGGCTCATCATGGAATTTTTTTGCCATGTAAGGAACATGATACAGTGTATACGCAGTTAATATCAGATACAAAACTATAAATGCATTCGTAGTATTCTTTACCATTACAGTCAGCTTTGCATATAATCTATTCTCAGTCTTCATTACTAAATAAATACATCCGTGCATCATAAACAATGAAAGCGTTGTAACTCCGACAACTAACGCATATGGATTTAATAAATCCAGAAACGTACCCTGATAAACAAAACCCTCTCCGATTTTTATTCCCTGTATAATATTTCCCAACAAAACTCCAAGCAGCAGCGTAATCACAATACTTGCTATGCTGTAGCTTCTATCCCATAAATTTCTCCACCATTTCATTTTTTCTTTGCTGCGGAACTCAATTGAAATAGCTCTGAAAATCAGCCCGACTAAAAACAGCATGAACGGAATATAAAACGCCGAGAAAAGCGAAGCATACACTTCCGGAAAGCCCGCAAACAAGGCTCCCCCGCCTATGACAAGCCATACTTCGTTGCCGTCCCATACGGGACCGATGGCATTGAGCGCAATGCGTCTGCTCTCTTCTTTATTGAAGAACAGATGCACTGCTCCCGCGCCTAAATCGAAGCCGTCAAGTATAGCGTAACCGGTAAACACCGCACCGATTACAAGATACCACAATGTTGGTAAGTCTATGCCGAGAATTGTTTCCATGTTAATTCAAATTATTTGAATTCACTCATCAAAATATTTAAAGTTCCCAAATTAGAATATTCCGACATCGAATTAATAATATCCGTAGTAACTACGACTGTATTTTCGTTTACCCAATTTACTCTTTTGTTATCTTTTATTTTTTTAAATCTCTTCATATCGGCAATATATTGAATGTGTAAATTAGCAGATAAAACACCATAGTTTCTTATCTCTTTTAAATTTGAAATTTTTAATGTTAAATAATAGATTTTTTCTTCGCCCGATTCCAACTTTTTCATTTCTTTTTCAAAAATTGTATTAGATTCGATTGTTATATCAATAAATGCAAAATACTTATCACCTCCACTTATATAGCCATTTTCTAAATATAAAATATCATTATCAGATATATTTTTTAAAACTACTTTAAAAACAATTGAGTCTGTGTACTTAGCGTACATTTTATCAGCTGATAATATTATTTCTACATCTTTATTTTCATAATAATAATATTGCTTAGTTTCCTGTGCAAATAATGAATTGGAAAAAAGGAATAGAAATAATATCGCAAATCCAATTATCCTCATCACAAATCCTCCCTGCTAATCAGCGGATTATCTCTTTTCAAGCTCGGCAAGTCATCTTTAAAATCATCAAAGCCATGCTGGATTTTTTTATTCAATAAATATATGAACAGCACAAAGAGCAAAGTATAAACTAACATAAAAAGTATAAGCGAAAATAAAACATGCTCGGCAGTGACTGATTTTGACAGCGCATCGGATGTCCTTAGCAATTTATAAACTACCCACGGCTGCCTTCCCATCTCTGCGGCATACCATCCAGCCTGATTTGCAATCTGCGGCAGCAGCACTGAAAAAGAAAAAATAAGCATCAGCCATTTTTTATCAAACAGTTTTCCCCGCCACCACAAAAAGACTGCATATAAAGATAAGCCTATCAATGCCATGCCAATTGCTATCATAATATGATAAAACTGAAATATCATATTCACTTGCGAAGGTACTTCGTTCTTCGGAAAATAATTCAGTCCTCTTACCGGCTCGTTAAAATCTTTATGAATCAAAAATGATAATCCGTTAGGAATGGAAAGCCCGTAAGTTTTCTGCGACTCCTTATCAACCCATCCGAATAAATACATATCTGCCGTCTTTAAACTATCAAAATGACCTTCAAGCGCCGCAAGTTTCTCCGGCTGATTTTTTGCAACTCCCTCAGCGGAAATGCTTCCGACAATCAACTGCGCAACGGAAGATAAAGCAGCTATAACAAGCGCGACTTTAAATCCCTTCTTTGAAATCTCTACAAACCTGCCTCTGTATATATAATATGCGTGGACGCTCATTACTAAAAACGAGCCGGCAAGAAACGCTCCGATAATAACATGTGAAAGCCTTTCAACCGATGACGGATTAAACACCATAGCCCAGAAATCAGTTATCTCTGCGCGCGCCCACATGCCCTCGCCGACTATATGAAATCCCGCGGGAGTCTGCTGCCATGAGTTTGCAACCACTATCCATATTGCCGAAAAAATCGAACCAAGGGCTACCATAACCGTCGAGAAAAAGTGTACCTTGCGGCTGACTTTATTCCATCCGAAGATAAGTATTCCGAGAAAGCCGGACTCTAATGCAAAAGCAAAGATTCCCTCCGCTGCCAGCGCACTGCCGAAGATATCGCCGACGTAGCGGGAGTAAACAGCCCAGTTAGTGCCGAACTCAAACTCCATTACAATGCCCGTTGCCACGCCAATTCCAAAAATGAGCGCAAAAATCTTAATCCAGAATCTGGTAAGTACTTCGTATTCTTTATTGTTTGTTTTTAAATAGAGGCCTTCCATAACTGCCATAGTTACGCCGAGGCCGATGCTAAGAGGCGGATAGATATAGTGGAATGAAATGGTAAATGCGAACTGTAAGCGCGCAAGAATTTCGACATCCATATTTTTACAAGCTTATACAAAAATGGCGAAGATTTTATTTTAATAGAATACCAAATGATTTCCTTTTTTGATAATAAAAGAAAAAATTTCTATTCTCAAAGTTGTGATGTAAAAATATAATAAAAATGTCAGTCAAATATTACAGAATGCTATAATTTGTTCCCTTATTTTTTTTATAAAAAAAAAGTACTTTTAATTCATTCAAACTAATCGATTGTCTCTTTTTTAAACGCTACTATTTTAAAGTTGTGAGTTAAACCTTTTTTAGGAACAGCTTACTAAATATTTACATCATAAAATTATAGTCATTTAATTTTTTTTAATGTATGATAAAAATAAATTGTCTGGTTCTATTGCTTTTTATTATGGGTATAAGTAACCTTAGGTCACAAGACTATTCAAACGATAATAAATTGTTTGAAACAATATCCTGGCAAGAGTTCTTTAACAGGTTGGACGCAAATCCTAATTTGATCTTTTTTGATATTAGAACTCCCGGCGAACGATTCGATACTTCCCGGTACAAATCTTACAATCAAGGTAAGATAAAAGGAGCTATTGAAACTGATTTTTTTAATTTTGATGGTTTTTATCCGGAATATGTGAAGTATAAAAAAGATACAATTTATTTGTATTGCAGTCACAGCAGACGCTCAAGATTATTATCTAAACGATTATCGGATAGTTCATTTGCCCACATAGTTAATATTAATGGCGGTATCTCTCTTCTTAACACATTTGAGCGTCAAATTGAAAAACGGGATAGATTTTATACAACAAACTTGAAATATAAAACTGTCTCACCTTTTTATTTTATTGATAATTTAAGAAACAACGATATCCAGTTTATAGATGTAAGACCAGACAGCCAATACTATGCAATTTCAAATGATGAAAGAGATAATTCATATGGGAAGATTGAAAATGTAATCCATATCCCTTATGATAAGATTATGGATAACCTGGGATTAATAGAAAAGTCTAAAACTATATTGATGTTTGATAACGATGGCGAATTAGCTCCAATAGCAGCTGAATTTTTAGTGGAAAAAGAATATAGAGTGAGTGTATTATTATTTGGGTTAGCTAATTTACAGTCCGTTATACCTTCAACAAAAAGAAGTTTTTTTAACACAAAGTATAATGTCATTTTACCTGAAGAACTTTTTGTAATAGCCGATTATCCTGAAACTGTTATTATAGATGTTAGAACAGAATCCGAATTTAAAAGTATTGATTCTACTGAATGGAAAAATGTAGGCAGATTAAAAAACGCTATAAACATTCCACTTTCTACAATTAATAAATCACAAATTGAAAAAATCAAAGATAAGAAAATTGTTTTATATGATATAATGATGCATGAAGAACTATATTCATTTGCTAAACAATTGAAAGAATTTGGGATAGAGGACTTTTATTTACTATCCGGTGGAATTTTCCAGTTAAAATGGGAAATTGCAAATATGGGAAAAGTAGATTTACAAAAAATAATCAACTAATAATTTTTAATTTACAGAAAGATAATTCCTAAAATATATCACTAATTTATATCTTTGAGTTAAACATATTAACTTAAAGAACTTACAAAGATTCATTAAAGCAAATAAAAGATACAGCCAGGATTTCAACAAAATAAGCTAGCACTCAATAAAATATATAAGTTATATTATAGGGCTTGATAAATAGTATAGCATTTCATAAATTTGTTTTAGAAATAGAACCATTAGAATCATGGCTGTTAAAAAGAACTTTCAAATGAAGAAGCTTTACTATTCAATTAGTGAAGTTTCAAAGATAACCGAACTCGAACAGTACGTACTTCGCTACTGGGAGACTGAATTTGAACAGCTTAAACCCGCGAAAAACCTTTCCGGAAACAGAATCTACACCAACAAAGATATTCAATTAATTCTTAAGATTAAGAAGCTTCTCCGCGATGAGAAATACACCGTTGAAGGCGCTAAAAAAATGCTCAAAACCTTTGCAAGCGATGAAGCTATCGAAGCCGAGCGCAGCGAGGCAGCAGCATCAAATCTTAAATCCGTAAAATCCCCTGCCCAGGGTGAGCTCAGTCTTTTTGACACATCTGCTCAGCTTTCGACACCGGAGTCAGACGAAGAGAAAGAACAGCTTAAGAGTGACTTAAAAGAGCTGAAGACTTTCCTCAACAATTTGCTGGAAGACATTTAGTCATAAGCTAATTTCACCACCAAAACTCAAAAAGCTCTAAAATCCACCAAACTTCCATTTATTTCATTAATAAATTGCTAAAGTTTTTTATCTAATTTTTACAAAATTTTAGTGTACTTTTGTGTTTTATGTGCTTTAGTGGTAAATTATTTTAACAAAGTAAAAATCTTCTTACTATCTTTTTATAACCGAGCATTAGTTCTCAGTCATCTTCAATTCTGCAAAATAGTTCAATTCTATTCTTAAATTGATGATTTCAGCCAGTTTTTCAAGTTAGGCACGCCCTTTGATGTATTTATACGTAGTTCTTTGTAATTAGCAACCTGTTTTATACATCATTAATTTTGCCTGTATAATTTAGGGCATTTATTTTTCTCTTTTGTTGAAAGAATAATTACCATAATTTAATAGGTAATGGAACAACATTTAACATATCGACCTATAAGTAGTATGAACTTTTTTAGCACAATATTAACTGATATAGTAAAGTACGAATTCAACTATAAACTTTCTGATGACTGCATTGTCATATTTGCAGAGGGACGTGAGATAATCTCCTACAGGCAAGAAAACCTGAGGAATGATTTCCTGAATTATCTTGTTAATAATTTTAGCAGGTAGTATCAGAGAGATGCGAAGAAAAAATTCTCATGAAATGAGAATATACGCTTAGTTGAAATGAGTAAATTTGTATTAATGAAATCAAATACAAACAATATGAAAAACTTAAAACAAAATCCGGTTCTTCTGATGCAATTAAGAAGAAAAGCTGCTATCCTCAATTTTATTTCTGAATTGGCTTTTAATGCAGGAGTAAAGGAGATATCATACGATTTTAATGACAGGAAAAACTTCTTCACTGTTTCTTGCAACGGAATCGTAAAAGCATTTCCTCTTAATACTCCTCTCATCAATATAAAAAGAGAAGTAAGCAAATGCCTTACAGCGGATTACAGTTCGAAGTTCAGATACAGCGATTCGCTTAATTCAATGAATGAGCTTATGCAGAGAAGCGAAGAGAATCAACTTAATTACAGATTAGCTATCTAAAATTTTATATATACAAAAATGCCATTGGTGTTTCATGGGTTGGAACATCAATGGCTATTTTTTTAGTTGTCAGTTGCTGGTTATTAGTTATTAGCAACATTTACCCAATACTCAATACTCAATACTCAATACTCAATACTCAATACTTATTTAGTCAAAGAAATATTTCCTGCTGATGTAACGCATTTCAAAGCGCTGCCGCCGTTATTCAGTCTTACTTTTAATTTAGCCGACATGTTATCTCTATCAACCTTTGCAAAATCCGAATTGATATTTCCAAGCGATGTTGATAAATCTGCATCGGCATCAAAATCCTCAGGGACTCGTACGTTTATATTCCCTGCTGATGTATTCAGATCGATTCCCATATTTTTCCCTGCATAGGTCAGTTTAATATTACCTCCGGATGTTGATGCATCTACTGTTCCGTTCATACCTTCAAGCTCCATATTTCCTCCTGAAGTTGAAACGTTCACATTGCCATTGAAGTAAGTTATTTTTACGTTACCGCCAGAGGTTGAGCTGTTTATATTTCCCAGCACGTTATCATATTTTAAGTTGCCGCCTGATGTTGTTGCGTTTACATCACCTACAATCTTTGAAAGTTTTATTCCGCCGCCTGATGTATTGAGCGATACATTCCCGGTAAGGTTTATAACTGAAATTCCGCCGCCGCCTGTAACAACGTCAACGCTGTACCGCTCAGGTACATAAATTTTAAATTTTGTATTTAGATTGAAGTTCTTTTTATGAGAGAAATCAGACTTCACTTCGCTTTTTACAACTACGCCTTCATAATCACTTTTTGCAGAATATGTAAAATACTCTTCTGCATTATCGTTACCGAAAACTTCAACTTTTACTTCATCTTTATTCCATGTTTCAATTTTCACGCCGCCGGCATAAGCATTAACTTTTAGCTTTTTGCCCGGTTCAGTGTTTACATTGAAATTCGCGATTAATTTTCCGTCATCAGTTGCTAAAGAGTCTTTTACAAATAACATAATTACAAAAAGAGGGATGAAATTTAATAATATAAATCTCATAAGGATTTTAGTTAAGGTTTAAAAATGTTTTATAAACTTACGAATGCAAACTAAAAAAGTTCAGGTCAATACAATAAACCTCCCTATTACTACTAATAGGGAAGATTTTATTGAGTATAAGATTTAATGATGTTATTTTTGTGAGTTATGAGCTATGAGTTATGAGTTATGAGCTATGAGTTATGAGCTATGAGTTATGAGCTATGAGTTATGAGCTAAAAACAAATTTCATACTGTCCCCCTCCTTTATAAGGAGGGGGGCAGGGGGAGGTCTAAAATGTGACAATAATGTTACTACTGATATAAAACTCAGAATAAAATAATCCGTCAAAAAGCCGTCAATATGAGAGAAAATTCTGAACACAAGCTTCCCCCTCCTTACTAAGGAGAGCTTGTCCCGCCAAAGGCGGGAGGGACTGAGGGGGAGGTCTAAAATGTGACAATAATGTTACTTTTATCTGTGTCATCATATTAATCATATAAATCTGTGTTCCAGAATGTGACAATAATGCGACTATTTCTTAAATCTTAAATCTGAATTCTTAAATGTCTTGATTTCCATATTTATTTAAGGTACTTTTAAAATATGGATTTATTTGATAGTGCCCAAAACAGTGAAAATTTCCCCTTAGCAGAGAGGCTCCGCCCTTCTTTAATAGAAGATTACGTCGGACAGAAGCATCTTATAGGTCCGGGTAAGCCAATACGCATTATGATAGAGAAGAATGACATTTCTTCAATGATTTTATGGGGACCTCCGGGAACGGGTAAAACTACTCTTGCATTACTTATTTCGTATCTTGTCAATCTTGATTTCAGACAGTTATCTGCCGTGTCATCGGGAGTAAAAGATGTCCGCGCAGTGCTTGAAGAAGCGGAGAAGAATCTAAAATATTCACGCAAGAAGACGATACTATTTATAGATGAGATTCACAGGTTCAATAAAGCGCAGCAGGACTCGCTCCTGCACAGCGTAGAGAAAGGCAGCATAATATTAATAGGAGCAACAACGGAGAACCCTTCGTTTGAAGTCATCTCTCCCCTGCTCTCCAGAAGCAGAGTGTATGTGCTTGAAGAGCTTTCTAAGATTGATTTGATGCAGATGATTGATACTGCACTTACAAAAGATGAATACCTCAGCAAGATGAATATTGAAATCCCTGATAAGGATTTTTTGATTAAACTTTCCGGCGGTGACGGAAGACGCTTGCTTAACGGACTTGAACTTGCAGTAAAGCTGACTTATCCCGATGAAAACGGAAAGATAATTCTTACCAATGAAATTCTTAAAGAGACTTATCAGACTAACTATATAAAATATGATAAGAATGCAGAAGAGCATTACAATGTAATATCAGCTTTTATTAAGAGCATGCGCGGAAGCGACCCCGATGCTGCTTTATACTGGATGGCAAAGATGCTGAAAGGCGGTGAAGACCCTAAGTTCATCTGCAGAAGAATGGTTATACTTGCCAGTGAAGATGTCGGCAATGCAGACCCGAATGCGCTTACTATGGCAATGAATTGCTTTAATGCAATCAATGTAATCGGTATGCCTGAAGGAAGAATTATCATTGGGCAGACAGCAGTTTATCTTGCATCTGCGCCGAAGAGCAATGCTTCTTACGCTGCTATAGAAAAAGCATTTGAAGATGTAAATAAATATCCCGATACGTTGGTACCGCTGCATTTGCGAAACGCTCCTACAAAATTGATGAAGGAACTGAACTACGGAAAAGAGTACAACTATGCGCATAGCTTCGATAATCATTTTATAGATGACCAGTATTTACCCGATGAAGTGAAAGATAAAATATATTATATGCCGGGCGAGCTTGGCAAAGAAAAAGAAATAAAGGAGAGGCTTGAAGCTCTCTGGAAAGATTCAAAACATAAAAATTACAATAAGAGAGATAAGGACGGAAATTGAAGAAATTATTAAAGCATAGGTACACACCGTACTTTATGCTCGTTTTTTTAGCAGTTGTTTGGGGAAGTTCGTTTTTACTAATAAAAAAAGGACTGGTACAATTTAACCCAATTGAAGTAGCTTCACTCAGAGTTTTTTTCGCAGCGGTATTTTTACTGCCGATAGCAATGAAAAGAATTGGCAGACTTCCAAAAATTGAGTACATCAAAGTAACATACCTTGGTTTAGTCGGTAACTTTATACCCGCGCTTTTATTTGCAATAGCGCAGACACAAATCACAAGTTCCCTATCGGGAATATTGAATGCACTGAGTCCGTTGTTTACACTTCTCATAGCAAGATTATTCTTTAAGCATAAAATTGTACTTGCTCAAACGGTAGGACTGATAATCGGATTTGTAGGTTCGCTGGGTCTTAGCTTTATAAATAAAGACGGCAATCTTGGAGCAATGAATTTCTACGTTCTCTTTGTAGTAGGAGCAACGTTTTGCTACGCGCTTAACGGCAACTTTATCAAACATAAATTTGATAAGTACACAGCGCTTACACTTACATCAGTTTCGTTTTTCTTTATAGGATTGATTGCGCTTGCAATAATTATTTACATAGGTCTTCCCGGTAAAATTATCGGACATATAGGAGAGTATTCAGAGTCACTTATTTCAATAGTACTGCTTGCATTGTTGGGAACTTCTATAGCTCTCTTGATTTATAATAAGCTCATCATGATGACTTCACCGATTTTTGCAAGTTCGGTAACGTACCTGGTACCTATCGTTGCTGTATTCTTTGGGCTGCTTGATAACGAACACTTGACGTGGTGGCACATAGGCGGAATGGTAATGATTATAATAGGTGTTTATATTACAAACAGAGCGAGTAAGTAGAATTATTTTATAGAACTATTCACCCATTTATCCCACTCATCTAAAAAGTATTTCATAGCTGTATCTTTTTCTGATTGAGATAATGCAGAGTACACAAGAGAGTTCAATGCTAGCTTCTTTACTTGTCTTAAGTCAAGCTCCCAAGCCATGTATGCAGTCCAGAAATCATAGCTCAATCCTTTATAATTAAATATCTGCGGGTCATCGGAACTGATTGCAACGGGTATTCCTTTATTGATATATCCCGATGCAGGATGCATTCTGAGATTCTGAACATAACCTAAAATCTGATTGCTTAAAGGTGATACTTCAAGACAAATTCCATCCTGCTTTGCAATCTGTTCAAGAGTTGGAAATCTGAATAAATTCACTCCGTGCCCTATACGTTTCGTTTTAAGTAGAATAGCATCGTATAAATTTAAATCGCTGGGCAATGTGCTTTCGCCATCGTGGAAATAAAATGGAAGAGATAAGTTATAAACTTTCTCTAATGAATCTTTCTTAAAAAATTCATTGAGGAAATAATCGGTTGTATGCCCTGCATCTTCTTCGCCGACTAAGTCAAAACCGACTAACAGGTTGGGATATTCTTTTTTAATGGCAAAAGCAGTTTCAATATATTTCATTACTCCGCCGGGTGTGTTGCCTCTCCACCCTGCGAAAATTATCTTACTGGTAAAAAGAGGATACTGAACCTGCAATTCAGATATAACTTCACTGTACATTTTTGCAAAATCAAGATAGCTGTATTCTTTATTTAAATCATAAATACCGTGCATGCCTGACCTGAGTTCGACATGCTGCACATTATCTTTTAAAAGTAATTCCAACGCATTTTTTTTGTACTCTTTGTAAACAGGGAGGTATTCAATAAGTCCCGACATACGGTCAAAGATTTTTTCAAAATCTTCCCATATAACTGCGCTGCCTTCATCGGCTTCGCTGAATGTTAAAAGTTTTAAAAGCTTGTTATCAAAATCAGAGTCTTTTTCTCTTAGCTCTTTTATCAATACCCAATTTGCAGGTGCTTTTCCTTTTCCATAAAAATGCAAAGTGCCATAAGTTTCTTTTCCGTCATCGGAATTATAGAAGTAGCAGTTATCCATGTACGATGCTTTTTTCACAAGCCACTGCGCATCACCCATTGCAGTTGAGTGAATATGAAGCATTGCTCCTTTAGGCATCTTCTGAAACATTTTGTATATGATTGATGTGTCAATCATATTTCTATACTTATAGAAATAATTAGCAGGAGGAAATTTTGCGCCTGAGTTCTTTATATACTCACTCTGAAGTTCTTTTAAATAGCTATCAAGCTGCTGCTCTTTTCCATTCAATAAAATATCATATCCGAGCCGTGTTAAACTATCGGCAGAAAATAAAATACCTCTTGACTTATAATAGTCATCACGGTCATTATTTAAATCGTTGAGATTGATATTTTGAGAAAAAACAGATGCAGTAATAAAAAATAAACAAAGAAGTAAGAGAGATTTCATGGGGTGTTATAAGTTTCCGATAATTTTAATTGTAAGCCGTAATTTATGAAAATTATATCAAAGTTTCTGCATTAATTCTCCCATATAAATACGCTATATTAGATGTTCATATCTAAAAGTTAAATACAAAACAAAGTTTATTAATGGCTGATAATAAAATAATATTTTCCATGGTGGGAGTTAGCAAAACTTTTCCGCCTCAAAAAAAAGTTTTAAATAATATTTACCTCTCGTTTTTCTACGGAGCGAAGATTGGAATCATAGGTCTTAACGGTTCAGGAAAATCTACTCTCTTAAAAATAATTGCCGGTATTGAAACCAATTTCATGGGTGAAGTTCACTTCACTAAAAACTATAAGATCGGTTATCTTTCACAGGAACCTGAGCTTAATGATACAAAGACTGTAAAAGAAATCGTGATGGAAGGCGTTAGCGAAGTTGCCAATATCCTGAAAGAATACGAAGAGCTTAACATGAAATTTGCCGAGCCTATGGATGACGATACTATGACTAAACTTATTGAAAGACAAGGCGAGCTTACTGAAATGATAGAGCATAAAAACGGATGGGAGCTTGATTCAAAACTGGAGAGAGCTATGGATGCGTTAAGATGCCCGGATGAAGACAGGATTGTCGGAACACTTTCCGGAGGTGAGAGAAGAAGAGTTGCATTGTGCAGATTGCTTTT
>JBHEKU010000184.1:0-2690 GCA_041859205.1 Ignavibacteria bacterium
CACTAGGACCCATTACGAAACTTCCTGTAGGAATAAAAAGCATTCCATAAGGATCAGGCTCAACGTAAGCTTTACGTCCCTGAACGCCAATTAGTTCTCCAGTATCTAAAGTGGTACAGCTTCCGAGTATTGCCAACAGAATCAGCAAGGGAACAAACTTTTTCATAGCTTTTGGGTATTATTTGCTAAAACAATCTTTTTTTTCAAAATTTTCAAAATGTAAAATAACTAAAAAACTCCATAAAAATAACTAAAATATTATAAAAATCTAATACTCTTATATTTTTGTGGTGATTTATCTAAACTTAAATCAAAACAATATCCTATTGAAAGTTCATGCGAACCATCACTGTATTTACTTATTCTGGAGGTTACAAAGTCGTATGAATAGCCAACTCTGACACCATTAAATAATTCAAGACCAACCTGTCCGACAATCGCATCACCAGCTCTGTAAGAAACGCCGCCCCAAAATCTTTTATTGTATCTAATGTTAGTATTCAAATATAATTGATTTGCTTTTCCATCAGTTTTCAAAATAAAATAGGGCATTAATTCGAATAAAGGATTTGGCATTTGCAATGTGTAACCAGCTGTAATATAATAATGTCTGACCAATCTCGGAGTTGCATTTTCGTATTTTATACGTGCCTGATTAATATGAGTTGCGGAAATGCCCATAAAAATATTTTCAGTATTATAAAAAACTCCTAATCCCAAATCAAAACCAGTTCTGCTTTCTTTTGCCGAAGGAATGCTGGGATCCCCTTCAGCACCATCCTGAATTTCACCGGTAGTTCCAATAGTCTTCCATTCCGGACTTAATGATTTATTTAAGATTTCGGTACTTAATCCAACTGCTAACTTACCTGCTCCTACATCCATGCGATACGAATATTGCAAATTAATTCCTAAATCGGAATTAAAGCCGTAATTATCATTTAATATCGAAATTCCCGCTCCCAAACTCTTTCCAAATACATTAAAAGCGCCGTCTGCACTAAAATATGAAGTCGATGGAGAATTCGGAAATCCCAACCATTGTTCACGATGCAGAGCATTCAGACACACTTTATCATGACTCCCAACTGAACCTGCATTAAATAAGCTCATTGCGGAGTTGTGTTGACTGAATTCAGGATCTTGCTGAGCATAGCTTGTAACAGTTATGAACAGAAACGATATATATAACAGAATTCTCAAAATCTTCAATCCTATAATAACCAGTTATTTAATATCAATCTAAATAAGTTTCGAAAGAGGTGTAAAATAAGTAAAAATCCTCAATAGAAACAAATTTTATTAACATATTATTGTTAATAAGTCAAACTATTCATAGTTTCAGAGTGATTTAGGGGCTAATCTCCTCTGCCAATGTGTATTCCAGAAACAAAAAAAATTGTAATCTATACCAGTCGGTGGAATGCTTTCCACCATCTTTCTGGAATCTCATTCGTGCTTGCAATCTGATAATCCTCATAATTGCAGGAAACTAAATAATTAAGTTCTGTAGTTGGGTTGATGGCGGGAATTTCCATCCACCATCTATCCGTTTTTAGACTTTTATAAAAGGCTATATCCTGTCCGGCCGATTCGAGAGCAACTATAAATTTTGTAGCTCCGGATTGTTGTGGTTTCTCTTTTATACGAATAGAAACTCCATCAAGAAAATACCAGATTGTTTGTGCAGCAAGATGAACAGAATGATCGTTTATGTCATTTAATGGTGATAACTCAAATATTCCGAATACTTTAAGATCGGGTGCTGCTCCTGCGTATCTGGCAAGCTGACAAATTTCCTGTCCATAAAATCCATTAGGTGAAGGCAGAGTTACACCAGGTGCATCTGATTGCCGCACACAGCTCATATCGATACTTACAAAGTTGGCATCTCTTATTTGTGGCTCAACCGTTGATAAATTTGAGCGTACAAATCCTAATCTCAGACTCTCAAAGCCCTTTTTATCGATCATATCTTTTATACGGTCGGGCGTGAAATAAGTCTGGTGGCCGAGATTGGTATAGTTAAAATATCTGGGATTTTTATTTTGCAGAAGGGTATCAAGGTAATTTCTTGAACTAATTGACTTTTCTTTAAACCCAAGATCTAAACGGGCATCCAGAGTTAAGTAATTATATATGGTGTTTTTTTGGTCCAGAGCCATATCAATACCATGGCACAGATCCTGACTGCCACCAATAATTAATGCAACTACCGATTTTTCATTTAATTCAGTAATGATGTCGCGTAAAGCAAAATAAGTATCATTACTATTTTCGGTTACTTTAAGATTCCCCAGGTCGATGATTTTTGTTTTTCTGTTTATGCTGGCGAGTTGATATAATTTACTTCTCACTGCATCGGGAGCATTTGATGAGCCTTTAATAAATGCGTTTTTATCATCTTCTACACCAAAAATGGCAACATCAAAATCGGCAATTTTTCCAATTTTATGGTCGGCAGTATGAATTTTTATCTTTCGGCTAAAACTAAGATCCTGAGGAATCAGATGGATGGCTGGTTTTTCAAGACTAACCGGGTTGAAATAGTCATTTAAGTCCATAATTCCATTTATTTTTTCTTCTTTCTAACAGGTTTAGAGCCGCCGGTTTTAATAATTGCCTGACACTCTTCCAAGCTTAAACTCGCGGGATCTTTGGCTTTGGGGATTTTAAAATTCTTTTTATCA
>JBHEKU010000114.1:0-11491 GCA_041859205.1 Ignavibacteria bacterium
GCTTTTACAATTATCTTAGAAGGGTCAAAATCTTTCGCGCCTGTTCTCTCTATAATTATACCGCTATCCAGCGCTTCCTGAAGAAGTGAGTTATCCACTGCAAAGTATTTCTTAGGGGAATCTGTAAGCACAATAGGCTGCCAGTTAAAATCCTTCAGGTATTTTGCAAATTTCAGCGTTCTCTGAACTCCTCCCATGCCCATTGGCGGGAAGTAGTAAGCTATTATAAGTACTTTATTCAAAAATTATAGAGTGATTAATTCTTTTGGGCTGATGTTTAAAATTTCGCAGCCTTTTTCTTTTACAATAACGTCGTCTTCTATTCTCACGCCGCCTAAGCCTTCGACATAAATTCCCGGCTCAATTGTTACTATATTATTAACTAAAAGCTTGTAATCAGTTCTAGGATTTATTGAAGGACCTTCGTGAATGTCATATCCGAGTCCGTGCCCTAAGCCATGACCGAAATTATCTCCGTATCCTTTTTCTTTAATATATCCTCTTGCATATGAATCAAGCTTTTTCACCGCAATACCGGCGCGTACAGCATCAATTGCTCTCAACTGAGCTTCAAGCACTATATTATATATCTTTTTGCACTCGGCAGGAATTTTCCCGAAGGCAATAGTTCTTGTCATATCAGATTTCATTCCTTCTACTACACATCCGAAATCTAATGTAACCAGTTCGTTATTAGCAATTTTTTTGCTTGTAGGTCTTGCATGCGGAAAAGCGCTGCGCTCGCCTGATGCAACTATCGGGTCAAATGAATCTCCCGAAGCGCCGTATTTTTTATGATAGAAGGAAATTTCAGCAGAGATATCATTCTCCGTCATTCCGGGCTTTATAATAGTAAGGATTTTTGAGAACACTCTATCCGTAATCTCAACTGCTTTTTTAGTAAGTTCAATTTCTCTTTCGTTCTTTTGCGATGTGTATTTCTCTATTAAACTGTTAACGCCTATAAATTTTACCGCCGGGAATTCTTTTCTTAAGCTTTCTGCATCGTTAACGGTTAAGAAATTGGACTCAAAGCCGATTTTCTTTATATTATGCTTTTTGCTGTTCTTTTTTACAATGTCTCCGATATAGCCGTATGAATTTTGCTTATATATAATAATCTCAAAATTATCATAAACTTCCATTTTGGACTGTGTTTTATAGCGGAAATCCGATATAAAATAGTCCTTATCTTTAGTAATAAGCAATGCTCCTGCGCTTCCTGAAAAGCCCGATAAGTATCTGATATTTGAGAGATTTTTTACGAGGAGAGCGTCTATCCCAAGCGCTTTAAAATTACTCTTTACTGCTGCTATTCTATCCATAAAATTAAATAGGTAATAATAAAGATACCCATTTTGAAGGGCTTTTTCAATTTGAAAATTGGTGCTTTTTTAAGGGTTTAAGGAATTGCAGAATTTCAAAGCAATATTTATTTTAAATCACCTTAAAATGAGACTTTTACAGATATTAATTGCATTTCAGAAGTTCTATTTACATTGACATTTTTGAGGATTACAGGTAATTTCATCTTTTGTGTGTTTTTGAACCCATATAAAATTTAACCATTAATACCGGAGATATAACTTGAAGAAGAATCTTACGAGAATCGTTCTCACCGTTTTTCTTATTATTTTGTCGCTTTACTTCCTCTACCCAACCTATCAGGATTATAACCTGACACAGGAACTTAAAGGAAAGACCGGACAGGACAGCATTGACTTCGTCGATAAAAACGGAGAAAAGCTGAAAAGTGCCAGAGACAAAAGAATTAAGCTTGGTCTTGACCTTAAGGGCGGGATGTATGTAGTACTTGATGTAGACATTGTAAAATTGCTCGAAGACCTTGCTAAAAAGAAGGACGCAACTTTAACAGCTGTTCTCGCCGAGACTAAAGAAGCTACAAAAAACAACGACGACTTAATTTTTGAAACTTTCAAACAAAAGCTTCAGGCAAAGGGTCTTAGTTTAAAATCTTATTACGGAGAAATTCGTGATGAAGAAAAAGACGTCGATAAAAAATTGAAAGATGAGATCGACGGCGCTTTAGACAGAGCTGTTGAAATCGTAAGAAACAGAATTGACCAATACGGTGTTGCCGAACCGCAGATCCAGAAGATCGGCGGAAGCAGAATCATCGTTGAGCTTCCGGGCGTAAGCAATCAGGAAGAAGTAAGAAAGCTTTTACAGGGAACTGCTATGCTTGAGTTCAAGCTTGTAAAAGATGCTCAAAGCACTGTAAAAGTGATGGAAGCAATCAATAACGTGATGATCGGAAATAAAGATACCTCTAACGTTAAAGATTCTTTGAAGACTTCAACTCTTAACACTCTTGATTCTACTAAAAAGACTTCATTAACAACTGCAGATACTACAAAATCTAAAAATGAAACTGCAGGTAAGAATAAAAAAGATTCGACAAAGGTAGCCGATAAAAAAGATACTACTAAAACTAAGAAAGATACTTCAAAGACTAAAAAAGACAGCGCACTCACTAAGACCGATACAAACACAACTCCTGCAGATACAAACCAGCAATTATCTGAAGAAGAGATAAAAGCAAAATATCCTTTCTTCACATTGGTAAATCTGAATCAGCAGTCAGGTGTTGCAGACGGCTATGTAAGAGAAGCAGATAAAGATAAAGTTGACAGACTTCTTGCAAGAGAAGATGTTAAATCAGTTATTCCTTCAGACATGGTATTTGCATGGGGAAATAAAACTTATGATTCACCTGACGGAAAAATTTATACATTATATGCTATTAAAAAAGATGCAGAGTTAACAGGTAAAGTTATTACCAATGCAAGAGCAAACATCGACCCGACTAACAACACACCTGTAGTAAGCATGGAAATGAATACAGAAGGCTCAGCCGACTGGTCAAGAATTACAGGCTCAAACATAGGAAAAAGAATTGCAATCGTACTTGATAATGCCGTGTTCTCTGCTCCTGTGGTAAGAGGAAAAATTTCAGGAGGTAACTCACAAATCGAAGGTATGGCAAATATTCAGGAAGCAAAGCTTCTTGAAATCGTGCTTAAAGCCGGTGCATTACCTGCTCCTATAAAAATTATTGAAGAGCGTTCTATCGGGCCATCGCTCGGTGAAGATTCTATCAGAGCCGGTGTATTCTCATCGCTTGCTGCTTTGATACTTGTAGCATTATTCATGATAGTATATTATAGAATGGGCGGTACAGTAGCTGACTTAGCTCTTTTAATCAACGTTCTTTTCATTCTTGGAATTATGGCTTCGTTAAAGGCAACTTTAACAGTGCCCGGTATTGCAGGTTTGATTTTAACACTCGGTATGGCTGTTGATACAAACGTTCTTATCTTTGAAAGAATAAGAGAAGAACTTGCAACAGGCAAGCCGTTAAAAACAGCTCTGGAAGTCGGTTACAAAAAAGCGTTCTCAGCTATCTTTGACTCCCACGTAACTAGTATTATTACGGGGTTGATTCTGTATCAATTCGGTACAGGTCCTATTCAAGGTTTCGCATTAACTTTGTTATTCGGTTTAGTTGCAAACTTGTTCACAGCTATCGTGATAACACACTTTATATTTGATATAATGATTGAAAAAGGTAAAGAGCCGAGCTTCGGATAATATACTTTAATATAATTTTAAAATTTTTAACACAAGTAAATGAGATTATTTCAGCACACAAACATAGACTTCCTTGGAAAGCGAAGAAAATTTTATGTTCTATCCCTTGCAATTATTGTGATAGGAATGGCCATATTATTCACAAAAGGAATTCCACTCGGAATTGACTTTCAGGGCGGTACGGAAATTCAATTAAAATTTGCAAACGATATAAACATCAGTGATTTAAGAAGCACAATGGATGAATCAGGATTTCCCGGTATGGAAATCAAGACCATGGGTACTGATAAAGACCTTCTTTTAAGAACACCAATGCAGGAAGAAGGAACAACAGTTTCCGATAAAATTCAGACTGCCGTTAAAGCTAAATTCGCCGGCAACAACTTCAGCGTTCAAAGAATAGATAAAGTCGGTCCGAAAATCGGAGCTGAGTTAAGAAAGAATGCTATGTACGCAGTTGTACTTTCACTCGTAGGTATCTTTGTTTATCTGGCTTTCAGATTCCAGTTTGTTTATGCTTTCGGAGCAATTATAGCTCTTGCCCATGACGTTTTGATAACTCTTTCAGTTGTTGCAATCTGCGACTTCTTAATCCCCGGATTAAGACTGGAATTCAATCAGCAGATGTTAGCAGCGTTCCTTACACTTGTAGGTTTCTCGGTTAACGATACGGTTATTATTTTTGACAGAATCAGAGAAAATGTAAAGCTGCATAAAAACGAAGATATTGAATCAGTCATGAATCACTCAGTAAATGCTACTTTAAGCAGAACTATTATCACAGGGGGTACTGTATTTTTAACAATCCTTGTTTTATTCGTATTCGGTGGTGAAGTAAATAGAGCATTTTCTTTTGTATTTGGAGTAGGTATTATTACAGGAACATATTCATCAGTTTTCGTAGCCAGCGCAATTGTTGTTGACTACAAGCACAGAGTAATGGATAAGCTTGCAGGTAGACCAAAACTAGCAAGATAACTTTAACTTTATATATTTTTGGAAACATTCGAAAAAAAATATAATAACGGTTCCCTCAGCATTCTGATTAAAGATGATTCAATCGGTCTTACTAACCTGAACGATCTGAATACAATCGTTAATTCAGAACTGAACACAGACTGTAAGGAAATCGAAATAGATTTTGTAAACGTGAACTCGATAAACAGCTCAGGCTTGGGTATATTGATTGCATGCTACAAAAAAGTAAAATCGGTTAATAAAGATTTACGATTAGTTAATCTCAATGATAAGATTTTAAATGTTTTTAAAATTACAAAACTCGATACAGTTTTCGGTTTGTAAAAAAATTTCAAATAAAACTAATTTGAATTTTAGTTCAAATTTCTATAACTATAAAAATCTTCAGCTGCAAAGTTGAAGATTTTTTTTTGTCCAACAGTTAATACTTCAAACTATATGAAAGATCAAATTACAGTTTTAGTCGGACTCCAATGGGGCGATGAAGGCAAAGGCCGGATGGTTGACTACTTTGCACAGGATACAGATTACGTTGTCCGCTTCCAGGGCGGCAACAACGCCGGGCATACAGTCGTAAATGAGTTCGGCACATTCAAGCTACATCTTATTCCATCGGGCATATTCAATCCGAAGGTTATTAATGTTTTAGGTACTGGTACAGTGATAGAGATAGAAGCATTCTGCAATGAAGTTGAAGAGCTTGAAAAATCCGGCATTGACTGCTCTAACTTAAGAATATCGGAACGCGCTACAATAACATTTCCATTTCACAGACTTGAAGACGAACTTGAAGAAGCACGCCTTGGCGCAGGAGCATACGGCTCAACAAAAAAAGGAATTGCATACGCATACGGCGAACGCTATCAGAAAAAAAGCATCATGCTCGGCGAATTATTCTTCCCCGATGAATTAAGAAAACGGGTAGAAGAATTAGTCGAATGGAAAAACTTACTTATCAAAGGTCTGTACAATAGCGATAAAGAAATCACAGTCGATGAAACTATGGACTGGCTTAACAACTATGGCGAAAAAGTAAAGAAGTACATTTGTAATGTAACAGAACTCTTAGGCAATGCCGCTAAAGACGGAAAGAAAATCATGTTCGAAGCACAGCTTGGTTCACTCAGAGATATTAACTATGGCATCTATCCATTCACGACTTCTTCATGCACGCTTGCTGCATTCGCTCCTATAGGCGGCGGCTTGCTGACAAAGAAAATTGATAAAGTCATAGGAGTAATGAAATCATTTTCTACCTGTGTAGGCGCAGGACCGTTTGTAACAAGAATGAACGATGAAGATGCGCATAACCTTCGCGAGATTGCATTTGAGTACGGCGCAGCAACGGGAAGACCGAGAACTATAGGACACTTTGATGCTGTTGCCAGCAAGTACGGCGCAGATGTACAGGGCGCAGATGAAATTGCTATAACAAAGCTCGATAGCTTATCAGGTTCTAAATCTTTAAAAATATGTACAGCATATAATATAGACGGCAAGAGTACAAAGACGTTTCCGTTAAATCCCCTGCTTGATAAAGCTGTGCCCGAATACATTGAGCTTGAAGGCTGGGATGAAGATATAACAAAGTGCAGGAAGTTCAGCGACCTGCCTGTAAACGCTCAGAAGTATATAAATACAATTGAAGAACTGATCGGTTACTCTATTAAATACATTTCAGTGGGTCCTGAAAGAGAGAGTCTGATAATTAAATAGAAAATACTTCTTTAATTTTTTCTGTAAGAAGAGTTGCAGCCTTTCTATGACCGTTTTCATTTACATGAATCCCGTTTTCAAAAAATATAGGTTCATTATTTTCATTTTTTTCCCCAATGAAACTTATAAATGGAATATTTTTGTTTTCAATTACAGTTTTAAAATAGTAATGCAATTTCCCGGCAATTTTGTTTTCCGTACTTATGTGAGGTCTTGAACCCGGTCCCAGAAATATTAGTTTGATATTTTTCTCTTTACAAAAAGTAATAACTTCAAAAATTAATTCTTCATATTTTTTCAAAGCATACCTTCTGTTACCTGCTATCATGCCAAAAAAATAATTTAAATATATTTTTATCCTGTTGTATATTTTTTGTCTCTCTTTGTTGTTTGTTGGTACCGTAAGATTTAACTGGAGCAAATCATGATTCTCAGGAGGAACACGATTCAGAAAAGGCAAAGTTAAAGCTCGCTTTTTCTTTTTATCTACATCAGAATAAGTATAATACAATTTTGAAATTCTTAAAAATTGCTCAGTTCGTATCTGAAATAGTAAAACATCTATTTTGTATACCTGAGCATAATTCTTAATCTTTTCAAAACAACTTGCGAACCTTTCATATCTGAGAATATTAATATTCAGTATGTATTTTAAATTTTTCTCTAACTCTTTTTTAACAATCTGATGATACAATTTTTCTGGTTTAATATTACTCTGTACAGCAAAACAGCCGCTCATGATTGTTAAATTAATTTCCATCTCTCGTCATCAAATATTTTTTTGCCGCAGAATATTCATGCGGTGAAATTAAATTTCTTATTTTGCCGGCTATGGAAAATCCCTTACATTCATTATTGCTCTCAAAATCCTTTACAATATTTTCAGCATAAATCTGAATCTCTTTTCCATACAGGTATTTATCAAAACCATTTAATGACTTTCTTGCAGATTTGAATGTTCTGCAAAGATCAACTTGTTTATAATTAAGCGCAACCTGTCCAAAATTGCCATTACAAACTTCGTTTAACCTGGAAAGCATAGTTGTAAACCCTTCATTATCATTCAGCTTTAGATAAGCCGAGTTTACAAATTCCTTACCCGCTAATTTTGCGGCTGAATATAGTCTTTGTATCCAATCCCAATACTCTCTTGAGTTTTGATGGAAGAACGGGAATATATTGTTGTCATAATTAAAATCACAATGCCCAAAAACAACTCTCCTGATTTTTATGTCGTTTAATCCTAATATAGATTCTATATTGTCAAATCCTTTTCCGGTTTCTATTATCGGAATAATTTCTTCTACATTAAGTTTTATATTTTGTAGAATAGCTGTAAAATTTTTTATTTCATCACCACTTTCTGTTTTAGGTAGAAGAAGAGAATGAAGTGCAGTAGGTGGCTTCAACTCTCTTAGCAAATCTATATCCGCTTCAAAATAGTTTGAGTTTAGTGAATTTAAACGAATTGACCATTTTACATCCGGATAATTTTGAGATACAAATATTTCCCGAAGAGTGTTCCTTGCCAGTTGTTTGAGCTGTGCATTATTTTCAGGCATAAATACATCCTGAACACTGTCTTCTAAATCCAGACAGATAAGAGAGTTGTTATGTAGTGGTTTGGATAGATAGTTTATTAAATCATTTCTTTGGTAATTTATAAAATGATAAACTTTTATCCGGTTTTGATTAATCAAGAGTTCTCACCTCTTATGTTTTCAATTATTTACAATATATTATTAAATAATATAAAAATAAAAGAAAAATAAATGGGTCAATGTATATCTATCTTCTCTTCCTTAATTTCAATTGGTTCAATGACCTGTATTTTCTTCTCCTCAACAATTACAGGCTGAGGTGGAATCGAAACAGTCTTTTTCTTTTTATCAAGTAATGCATCAAAGGAAATCAATCCGGCTCCCGCAAACATCGTGCAGATAGTACACGCAAGAAATACCCAGTTATAAGTGAACGGAATTTCTGCATCATTCTTCAGAGTAACTAAAAAGCTGACGAGAAGCATCGACAGCACAAATGAAGTTATAGGTGTGAAAAATCCTATTATGTAAAGCGCGCCGAAAAGTATTTCTACAAAGGGCAGCATAAAGCCGAAAACAAAGGCAACGTTTTCAGGCAGGACTCCCATCGACTGAACGCTTTTTATGAACTGCTCAATATGAAGAATTTTTGAAGCGCCGGCAAATAAAAAAACTCCACCGAGCGTTAAACGTATTAATAACAAACCGAATGAGGCATCGCCCCTTGCTTTGAAAAAGAATCTCATAATTTTATTATATATTAAAACTTATAGAAAAGTTTCAATTCATTCAACTAATTTAGTTTTCAGTTTTTAGTCTCCGGTTATCAGGAAAAATCTGAAATTAGTACCATTTATTTCCATACTTCAAGAGTAATATAACCTTATTAGATTTTCCGTCATTGACGGATTTTTGACGGATTTTAACAAAGTAAATATACCCGTACATTGTAACATTATTGTCACATTTTAATTCCTTTTACATTTCGCTAAGTATTAGGCTATAATTTCAAAATGATGGATTTAATTTTTCCCTGTATTGAAAAAACAATATCGACTTTTTAAATTTTCCGTCAGTGACGGATTTTTGACGGATTTCTGCAAAATAACTTTTGAATCATAAATTATGAATTCAGAATTATTAATTACAATCTTAGTGAAAACAATTTTACTTTTTAACTTTTTAAAACTTGAACGGACTTTTCCCAATGTAAAAATACATATAAGAAAGTTTTTTAAAAAACGGTTTCTCCCTATTAGTAGGGAGAAAAATTATTTTTTGGAATGGTTTATGACATGTCCGGAAAATCGTAACTACTCATTTTAATCAGTCAATCCCTTACCGTCAATAATTTGCTTTATATATTTTTTTACTCTCGCCTCTCTGGTTTTTGATTGCTTTGGCGCAGAGAAATACAAAAGATACCCTCTCTGCCTTCCGGGTGTTAATGCCTCGAATGCAGTTTTCAATTCCGAGTTTTCATTCAGCTCATTTTTGAATTCTTCAGACATCTTATATTCAGATGTCTTTTTCATCTCAACTTTCAATCCTGTTTTCTCAATTGCTATCGCTTCTTTAATATAAGCTTTGATAGTTGTCTTCAGCTTAATAATTTCTTTAAGCGATGTAAATCTTATCTGTCTTGCTGACTGAACATTTTCCGTCTGCTGAATTAAAATATCTTTCGGGTCTTTCATCAGAGCTCCTTTATGAAAAAGAAGTGCGCAGTACTCTTCAAAATCATGTATAAGAACTACATTATTTTTATCTAATGTATAACACGGATGCCCCCACTTCAACTCTTCCGTAAGTCCGCTGCTAAGAACAATCATTCTCAATTGCTTCACTTCTTCCTGCCATTTCCTCTCTTTATTAAAGTACCAGTCAACTTTAGGATTTGTCTTTTCCATCCTTAATTTTTATTGATTTCATTGACTCGCTTAACTTTGTTTTAGCTGTAGTATCTATCATCTTCTTCAGAACTTTTATATCAATATCTTCAAGCTTGTTTATGTAAAGACAGCCCGAGCCTGTTTTATGTTTGCCGAGTTTCTTAAGTGACTCTTCATGCTGACCAAAACCCATGAAGTACAGTGTAAGATTTGCTTTACGCGGAGAGAAGCCAAGTCGGAACCAGTCAACTTCCCTGCCAGTGGCCGGACTTTTATACCGTTCATTTATAAAACCTATAATTGAACTTCCCCACATCTTCGGTTTTTCCTTAGTTGCTTTCTGCATCATTTCAAGAATAACAAAACTGTCTTTGCGTTTTTGCTCGTTCTCAACACTATTAATAAAATCTTCAACGCTTGCCCCGCTTTCCGCCGTTTTTATTTTTACAAGTTTTGATTTTTTTTCTGCCATATAAAATTATTATTTATTATTTTTATTTATCAGGAAATACGTCGTTAAATCTTTTTTCCATTTCAGAAGCAATCACTTTTCCGGATTCGCCTTCCTGCTCATTAAGTTCCTTTACAATATTCTTATAACTTTCAGCGTCTCTATCCTGACTTAATTTAAAAACGGTATCCAGTTCTTTTATTTCAATTTCAAAAGCAACAATTGCCTTCATTAATCTTGCTGTGAATTCTGTAGGAAGGTTATCATAAATCGTTGCCGATTCTTTGTTATAATTTTCAAAATGAAGTGAGACCATGCGAAGCGCATCTATTAATGCTTCATCATCAAGAAATTTTATTGTGCCTTTAGCATGCACACTCATGAAGTTCCATGTGGATGGAGTATGAGGATTGGTATACCATGTACCGCTCACATAAGTGCTATGCCCTGTGAAAACAACAAGCACATTTTCATTATGAAGAAAGGCTTTATGATGGTCAGTATTTTTCATTATATGACCTCTTAAAATTTTCCTGCCGTCTTTTTCTTCTATGAAAACCGGTATCTGAGTCGCGACTGGTTTATTTTCTGAATCGACTCCTGTTAAAAAAGCAAAGGGATACTTAGCTATAAATTCTTTTATATCCTTTTCGTCTTTTGCTTTGTGATATGGAAGATTGTACATAAATTATTTTTTAAATTTTTTAATTACACTTTTAATTAGACCCTTAATTAAACTCTTAGCGAACCCCGAAAACCCCTTGCAGCATAATAAGATTCTGCGCCGTTGTAATAAACGAATACTGTATCATAACGGTTATCACAAAAAATTGCTCCTCCGAGTTTTCTTATCTCATCCGGAGTTTTTACCCAGCTTGAAGTTTTCATATCGAACTTACTCAGCTTCTGAAGGTCGCGATATTGTTCTTCAGTTAAAATCTCTATTCCCATTTCTGCTGCCATATCCATAGAGCTATTTTTCGGCTTATGTTCTTTTCTTGAGTTCAATGCCGCTCTGTCATAACATAAACTTCTTCTGCCTTTAGGACTTTCTTCAGAGCAATCATAAAAAATATACGCACCTGATTTTCTATCGTAAGCAATAACATCAGGTTCGCCTCCTGTCTTTTCCATTTCATTGAGCGGCCAAAATTTATCCGGATTCGCTTCCAGCTTAGTTTGTATTTTCATCCATTCAATTCCTTTATGGCGGTTCATATTTTTCTCAAAACGCGTTTTGAGTGTATTAATAAGTTCTTCCTGAAGTTCTTCCTGCTGTTTAGCTGATAGTTTTTTATTAG
>JBHEKU010000112.1:0-18080 GCA_041859205.1 Ignavibacteria bacterium
AAATAGTTATCACAGGGAATACTATCCCAAGAAAGCCCGGAATTAGTACTTTTAAGAAAATAATATGGCGGTCCAAAAGCTAAACAAGTATTATTATTCGTAAAGCATGCATCGTTAAAAGTAGCCCAGGGTTTATTTAAAACCAAAGTCCAATTATTACCAAAATTTGTAGTTTTTAAAATTTTCCCGTTGGCAGAAAAAATACAACCAGTATTACCATCTGCAAACCTCATAAAATTAAATGTGTACGTACTGTCTTCAAATATCAATTGCCAGTTAATTCCTCTGTCTGAGCTCATGAAAACACGCCCTTTATTTTCAAGAGCAATGATATTTAAAGAATCTTTTAAATATATATCTTTAAAATTGTTAACTCTTCCCGGGAAAGAGAATGTGTTCTGCCACCCACTTTGCGCAAAGATATTTTGCGATGTAAACAAAACTAAAATTAAAACGAGGAACTTTTTCATAAAAATATTTTTTATTTTATCAGCACCATTTTTTTTGTTTCTTTAAACTCCCCTGCGTTAAGAGTATAAAAATATATTCCGCTGGGAAGATTGAACTCCGTCGAATTAAAGTCAACAGCATAGCTGCCTGCGTTTTGTTTTTCGTTTACAAGTGTTGCAACTTCCTTCCCGAGTAAATCAAAAACTTTTAAGCTTACGTAATTCGAATTTCGTAATTCGTAATTAATCCGTGTAGATGGGTTGAAGGGGTTGGGATAGTTTTGTTTTAATAAAAATTGTTCAGGGATTTGTGATGAAGTTTGTGAACTGTATATCGAGCTTATTATTTCACCACCGTCTGTGGTTCTTAAAATACCTGCACCGTTTCCACCGATTATAAATCCTGTGCTATTATTAACATAATATGTTTTGTTTGGTGAATAATAATAAAGTCCTTCTTGAATTTTTGTTTTATATAAAGTCCAATGCGCTCCTCCATCATTACTTTTATAACTTCCTGAATAAATTGTATTGGAATCCAAGAATTGTATCTTATAGTTGTCCACACTATTTAACACTGGAAACCATGTATTTCCTCCGTCAATAGTTTTTGTTATTCCTAAGGAACTATTATTTGTATAGCCCGTCAATTCTGACACAAAAGTTATGTCTGTAATATATATTCCGGGTATATCCGTATTTAACCAGTTAGCACCACCATTTGTAGTTTTATAAATAGTTGAACCATTGCCCGGAGGACCCCAAATGTGGGCAATAAAACCTGTTTCAGAGTTGATAAAATGAAAGCAATCACCCCCCACTTGCGATATCCATGTCCAATTACTTCCTGAGTTAGTTGTTTTATATAAGGCTCCTGAATTAATTGTAAAACCGGTTGCACTATTAACGAACTGAATTTTATCGATTGATCTATAATTAGTGACAAAAAATATTGTATCCCATGTGGTTCCCCCGTTTGTGGTTTTAAATAATCTTTCGTATTGACTGCCTACAAATCCTGTTTCCGCATTCAAAAAAAATAATGAGGTGAGATTATAATTTCCTATTAGAGATAAATTCCAATTCACTCCTGTATTTGTTGTCTTTAATAATGTTCCCCCTGCACCGCATATATAACCGGTACTTTCATTAACAAAAGTTATATCTCTAAGCTGGCCCAGAGTTCCCCAAACTGATGTTTTGTTTGACCAGTTCATTCCAAAATTCGTAGTTTTTAATATCAATCCTCCGTTGGAAACATAATAACCTAAACCTGATTCAGGAAAATCGCATACCGGGTAATTAAATTGGGCTCTATAAATATATCCTCCGTTTAATGGAAGAATAGCAGCTTGAATCCAATTCATTCCAAAATTCGTAGTTTTGTAAATGACATTAAAATATGGAGACGAAGGTAATGCAAAACCTATATACCCATTTCCATCCGGCTTCATATCAAAATAAAAACCTCTGCTATGAGGCACTTCAATCGGTAAAACAGAAATTTGTAACCAATTTCCTCCTGCATCAGTTGTCTTTAAAAGAATATTTTCATATAATGATGTATTTACCTTTACCAAATAACCGGTTGTAGAATTAATAAAACTCATTTTCCTGCATTGTTCAAAGGTAGGATTAGTCATGCAAGATGCCCAGGTTGCACCCTGATTAGTTGTCCTCCACATACTATTTGAAGCCGCGACATACTCCCTCACTGTAAAAAAACCAATTTGATCTGTTATAAATTTTATTTCACAAATTGCTGAGCTTAGTGTATAACTCAATGTCCAGGTAAAGCCGCCGTCTGTAGTTTTCTTTATCTTATCTTCATCAATTACAGCAAAACCTGTATTTGCATTTAGGAATGTCAGACAATTAATTTCAGGGGATACATAAGAGATAAATATCCAGTGGCTTCCCCCATCGGTTGTTTTATAAATATTTGCATTAAACGTTGCGGCATATACTATATTTGAATCAATTATTGAAATATATTGTATATCCTGAGTATCAAAATTAAAGTTTGTAAAATTCCAATTTATCCCCCCATTAGTAGTTTTTAAAACAGTACCTTTAACTCCAGCTGCAAAACCATAATCGGCATTTAAAAATTTTACAACTCTTAAATCATTGCCTTGCGGTAACGGATTCTGCCACTGCCATCCGCTTTGGGCAAAAACATTTTGCGATGCAATCAAAACTAAAATTAAAACAATTAGCTTTTTCATAATTTTATAAAATTATTTTACCAGCACCATCTTCTTTGTTTCTTTAAACTCCCCTGCATTCAGAGTATAAAAATATATTCCGCTGGGTAGATTGAACTCAGTTGAATTAAAATCTACTTCATAGCTGCCTGCGCTTTGTTTTTCGTTTACAAGTGTTGCAACTTCCTTTCCAAGTAAATCAAAAACTTTCAGCGATACGTAACTCGAATTTCGTAATTTGTAATTAATTCTCGTGGAGGGGTTGAACGGGTTGGGGTAGTTTTGGGATAATGTAAATGCTTCAGGAATTTGCGCATTTGTATTAAAGACTGCTGATATTACTCCACCGCCGTCGATCGTACCGTATAATACACCACTATTTCCTATTATAAGTCCAAATCCGGATTGTGATACCTTTATTGCATTACATCCGGAGATAGGTCTAAATTTATTTACCCAATTAACCCCGCCGTCCGTAGTCATTTGACCATTTGCATATCCTGTGCTTTCGTTAATAAATTGAATTTTATCCGGTGCATAACTAGAAATTTTTAACCAGTTAGTTCCTGCATTGGTTGTCTTATACATTCCGTCACCATTTGTGCAAACATATCCGGTTGATTCATTTATAAATTGAAAATCCTTCAAATTGAAACCATCAAGATAAAATGCATTGCTCCAATTATCTCCGGAGTTCGTAGTTTTTTTAATATATGATTTGTAAAAAGTGGGACCCGGCAAATAGATGATTGAATAATTTTCGCTCATATATCCTGTGCTGTCATTAATAAATTTTAAAGCGGCATAAGCATCGTTTGTCCAGTAACCTGGATTATGCATTCCATACACATATGTAGTCGAAATCCAATTTTGTCCTCCATTAGTTGTTTTATAGAATATCGAATTGAGGCCGGAAAAAGGACCGTTATCGGGTGCTTCCATTATTAAAGCGCCATTGTTTTCATCGGTGAATTTTAAATCTCGATACCAATAATTTGAACCATAAGATGGTGAGGAAGGCAATGAAATCCAGGTGCTTCCCTTATCACTCGTCTTGTAGACAAAACCATGGGAGTAACAATATCCTTTAGAATCACTTATAAAATGCAAGCCGTTAATATCAATATTTTTCGATTCTTTGCTCCAACTTATACCTTTATCCTGAGTTCTGAGCAAAGTATTTGAGTTTGTTGAAATAATTGCTTCATTTGTACTTAATATTGAAAGGTCATTAAGATTTTCTGAAATATTAAAACGCGAAGTGACATTAATTAAACTATTGCCTAAATCACTTGAACGATAAATTTTATTATCTTTTTTTGAAATTAAAATATTATCTAAATTATAAAATGATATTGCACTGATATCAGATTCAGATAGCGAGATGATATGCTCATCCCAGCTTACACCTAAATCAGAAGAAAGGAGTAATGAAGTACTTGAATTATTTACTTTTAAAATTCTTAAAAGCACTTTATCATCAATACTAAAAGAAATTTTTCTTATTAAATAATTTGAACTTGGGAATGAGTAAATCCTTACCCAAGTTACTCCTCCATCGGTAGTTCTATAAAGTTTTGCATAAGTTGATGCAAAACCTAAATTTTCATTTTTAAAATTAATATCTACAAAATTTAACCCATCATAATCTTGAAAGTTAAATGTCCATGTTTGACCGCCATTAGTAGATTTATACAGACTCCTTTCAGAAGTGAGATACGCCAGGTTTTCATTTATAAAAGTATAGTGAGTGGAATTAACAGGTAGATTTCCTTGCAAAAGCCAGTTACTTCCACCATTAATTGTTTTATAAATTTTTTGAATTGCATTCTCAGTCCTTATTGCAAACCCTTTAAATTCAGAAATCATAAAAAAGTAATCAAATGAATCTTCGGAAACCAACTCCCACTTCTCACCTGCCGTATTACTTTTAAATAGAAAATTTGAATTTATAAAACCTACCATGTTATTGATGAAATTCACATTCAAAAACCTAGTTAAATTTCCGGGTAAATCTGCTGTAAAATGATTTTTTGAAATCCATGTTGATCCATTGTCAGTAGATTTCAAAATAAGGTTATTCGTACCCACGATGATAAAGGTACTTGAATCTAGAGATGCCGAATAATTAATACTGTCAATTGTAAAAGGATTTCTAAGTACCCACCCACCCTGAGCACAAATATTCCCCACGAATAAAAATAAAACCAAGACTAAAAATATTTGCTTTCTCATATTACATTTATTTGATTATAAGCATTATTTTAAATGTTCAGAGCTAATAAAACTCATGCTTAACTATTGTAAACATATTAAAGTTTAACATGTCATCCTATGATTCAAATCATTTTACCAGCACCATCTTTTTTGTTTCTTTAAACTCTCCTGCGTTGAGCGTATAAAAATAAATTCCGCTGGGGAGATTGAACTCAGATGAACTAAAATCTACTGCATAACTTCCTGCAGTTTGTTTTTCGTTTACTATCTGCGCGACTTCCTTTCCGAGTAAATCAAAAACTTTCAAGCTCACAAACCCCGATGATTTTATTTCGTAATTAATTTTTGTAGACGGATTGAATGGGTTGGGATAGTTTTGTGAGAGTGAATATTTATCAGGGATTCCATTATTCAATAAATTAATAGAAATGTTAGAAACATCGCCGTAAGTAACTCCATCTATTATACATCCTATCAGCGTGCAGCTTGAACCGCTTGTACTCCCTACATAATGGGTTGAATAATCCGTCATTACTAATCCAAAACCCTTCATATATCTTCTTGACCTGTTTATAGATACGGGTGGAGCGAAATATGAACCGTCAAAATCTTTTGACACATAGTAACTATTAAAAATTGACTTATCGGTTGTGTCATTGCAAATATATGATTCTGACCCGCAGCCTGCAGACCGCTCATTTTTTTTTGCCCAAAGACTATCAAACATTTTCTCGTGATCATAGGTTGTACATGACCCTGATGTATCATAAGTAAACAATATTCCGGTTAGTGAATCAACTCTCCACCATTTGTTTTCATATCCGCAATAGTTAGGTATAAAAAAGTACTTTTTCGAATTGAATATTGCTTCACCTGTGACGGAACTTTGAAAATAAGTAGTTGAATTATAGTTTGGAAACGCCCAGCTTGAAACTTTAAATTTAAAAATATTTCCGGTCTTCAAAGGGAATCCCTGTGTAACTGATTGCTGCCCAAAGATATTATGCCCTGTAAATAAAAAGATAAGTATTAAAATTAGCTTATTCATAATATTTGTTAATTAAGTATTGGATAATTTTATTTTACTGAAACCAACTTCCCCGGTTACTTTATATACCGCTGTGTTCAATCTACAAAAAAAATCCGGATGGAAAATTGGATTAAGATGAATTAAAATTCAATATGAAGCAGGGGCACTCTATTGGTTCAGAATGCAAAAAAAATGTTTGAGATATAATTATACTAAGCTGGATTGTATTCAGTTTTAAAAACTGACAGTGAATTGGAAGTGAATAGCTTCTCATAGCTGACCTCCGGGTATTTTAAGTTTTTTGGGAAAAACTTGCGCTATTTTGAACTTAATATTAAATTATGAAATAATCAAGTTTATACTCGGGTTTTATTATATTTTTTACTTGCCGGAGAATTAAACTGCAGAAATTTTCAATTTCATTCTAAAGGGAAATAAAAAGAAAAAAGTAAAAAATTTATACGCACAACTGCTATTTTGAAAAATACTTACCTATCAGCATGGGAATCAAAACAGTATTAAAGACCCCAAATATAATGCTTAGTTTACCTGCATTTTATATAATATTAAATAATAATTGTTCTTTGATTTAATTCTTAACTAAGATTTAATTAAAATCTCGTAACAAATTTTCGCAGGAATATCTGAATAAAATATTACTTTATGATGTTGAAAATTCAATAAAAGTGTTTTTTACCTATGAACATAGAAAGCAGTAAGTATTTCAATCATAAATCTCCTGAATTTATTAGCCTGATTATTTGTTTTGTATTTTTCAAAATTAAGTTTTAAATTAAAATAATAAGACTGCTGTTTCTTATTTTTTAGTGGCTGCACTTTGTTTTAAATTTGATTTGCGTTTTTTCTTACGACATATTCAATAATTAAAACTTCTCTATAGGCAAGTGTATGTTATTCTAAAATTAGTTTTTTTTGAATACGAATGAAGTCAAACAAAACGACAGAAATAGAGCAGTTCGTTATCAATACAGCAAGAGAGAAAAGAATGCAGAAGAACATTTCACAAAGTGAACTTGCTCATCTGCTGAACGTATCACCGGGGTTCATCGGTAAGGTGGAAAGCTCAAATTATACGAGCAAGTACAACCTGAATCATATAAATAAGTTAGCGGAAATTTTCAAATGCTCTCCGCGGGCTTTTTTACCGGAGATATGGATTTCCAGCTAATTGCTGTACTTACCGTTTATACATTTCATTAAGGATTTAGGGGGAGTAAATCCGAAATATAGAAAAAACAGGCAGTTCATTCTTCGATAGGCACAGTCGAAAGTGACACGGGATTACTATGCCCGAAAAATTTTTGACAAATTAATCAGCATATCACTATGTATGAACTGAAAATCATTTCAGCTTACCAGAGAGGGCATCTAACAAGCGAATACATTCTCATTGAAGTGCTTCGCGATACAAATCTGCACAATTATTTAATATTCGATTCATCATATAATGAATTCCACTCTAAATCGAATGAGTTTCAGCACACATATTGGTTCCCTTACTGCGAAGTAAGAGAGGGAGACTATATCTATCTCTATACGGGGTTGGGAGAGAACCGTAAGTCTTACGATACAGCCTTAGACTACACGGAGTACCTTTTTTACTGGGGAAGAAAAGAAGCGGCTTGGGCTAAAGGCTCTGAGACGGCTTATGTCTTTCGCGTAAATCTTCCCCCGCAGATTTGTAATGTCGAAAGAACTTTAGAGCCGGAGGTAAGAAAGCTGGCGTGAACACAATTATGAATTATGAATTTAGAATTATGAATTAAAATTCGGGCAAGTACTTTTAAATAATCATTCATAATTTATAATTCAGAATTCATAATTTAAAAATTTGCTCTTTATCCGGCAGTGGTTTGCCAGGGGAAAAATCCGCTGCCGGGAGCTTTATCTTTCAATTAATAATGAATAATGAATAATTAATAATTTTAACTGCAATAAATTTTTCAAGTTATAACGAATGTATGAATTAATGAAATAATTATTCATTATTAATTACTAATTATTAATTAGATGAAGTTTGCTCTTTATCCGGCAGTGGTTTGCCAGGGGAAAAATCCGCTGCCGGGAGCTTTTAAATTTAAGAATTAAGATGTATGATTTAAGATTTAAAAGATAAAATTACAAATCTTAAATCTAAAATCTTATGTCTTAATTGCCTTTAAGAGGTGAGAACTCCAGCAAAACTCCGTTTACGATAAACGGAGCCCCCGCCCTCCATTCGTACTGCTTCGAGATGGAGGGCTTTTTTTTTATTCTAAATTTTGGCGATGAATATTCGAACAGGTAGAAAATAATAAAATTATTTTCTTTATAGAGATGATATTACAAAAGTGTAATGCAGAAAGTTGATACAAAGTTAATTTACGGAGTTTGCCATCTCCTCCAGAAGACAATCTGCTCTGCCGTTAGTAATAGGCTTTAAAATAAAATCCGTTATTGCAGAATTGCTTTTTACTTTTTCTATATCAACCGGATTGATGCTGGAAGTTAAAATATCAATAATAACTTCTGTACTATTTACCGGCATTTTTTTATACTCGTCAATAAAATCAAATCCTGTCATAGCCGGCATATTTATATCAAGGAGAATGAGAATTTTACAATACATAGAATTCTCAAAGCACCGTGATAAATAATTTAACGCCTCTAACGGAGATTGGAAAGATATCAAATCACATTCTTTAGCTATTCTGCGCTGCAGATAGATTGTGTTAATTGAATTACAAACACTGTCATCATCTACTAGCATTAAAAGTTTTCGTTCGTTCAGCATAACATTATTTCTTAAATTTGATAAAAAACTTTGTTCCTACATTTACTTTGCTCTCAACGGATATCTCTCCGTGAAGGCTTTCTATCTGGCTTTTAACCATAAATAGCCCCATCCCCTTTCCTTCAATACCAAGATGAAATCTATTGTATAATCCGAATACCTTACTATGGTTCTTTGTAAGGTCTATTCCCATACCGTCATCTTCAAAAGTAAGATATATATAATCGTTGTCTTCATCTGAGGTGATTCTGATATAAGATGAGCCGTCATGCCTGTATTTTATACTGTTGGTAATTAAATTCTGGAAGATGCTTCTTATATAGCTCGGTATAGAAAAAATAGATTCCGCTTTTGAAAAATCAGATTGTATTACTAATCTTGTTTTACTTAAAGTAGAATGTACTTCATCATTCACTTCCTTAAGCGTTTCGGCAAATACTATATCTGTTCTATCTTCATCCATATTTTTCTTCACGCTAAGTATTTCATTCATATCATTTATAACATCATTTAATCTGAAGATAGATTGCTTATTCAGGGCATACATAGTTTCTTTTGTCTCGAAATCGGCAGTGTTATCTTCCAGTATATCGTGTATTCCCATAAGATTGGCAATAGGCGCACGCAGATTATGCGATACCATAAATGTAAATTGCTCCAGCACCTGATTTCTTTTAATCAGATCTTTTATTAAGTTATCCTTTTCTCTCTGTATTTTTTTAAGTGCAGTTACATCGCGCGTTGAGCCGATTATTTTTACCGGCTTATTGTTTCTTTTATCATAAATAATATGAGCTTTTTCAAATACATCAACTTCCAACCCGTCTTTCCTCATAAATGTGTAATCGCATTCCCAAAATGTCCGGGAAGGGTTATTCAAAGTGTCCTCCATACATTTCAAAGTTCTTTTCAAATCATCAGGACGAATTAGTTCTGTCCATTCATCAAATGATATTTTGTTTTCAGGGAAATCCGTTCCGAGCATTTCTTTATAACCCCCGCCAAGGTTGAGCATATTCGTTTCAATATCACGCTCCCAGATTGTTTCATGAGTTGCTTTTGAAAGATATTCAAATCTTCTGTTTGCTTCTTCCAGCTGTTTATAGTTATTCTCTATCTCAGTTATATCGGTTATTATCCCATTTACGATTGTATTTCCGTTTTTTTGTATTGTTGCAATACCGGAAGCCCTTACCCATTTCACTTCGTTTGTAATTTTATTTACATATCTGTATTTAACATTCAGTTGAGTATGATTAGTTAACATTTCTTTGAGTGTATTCTTTACTTTTTCAGAATCTTCTGGATGTATGTTACTAAGAACTTTCGTATAATCATTCATAACTTCGTTGATTTCTACACCCCAGTAATCGTAAGCTTTCTCGCTGGCATAATTTAACTTAGGCATCAGTTCGGAATCATATTCCAGCTGAAAAATAAAACCTGCTGTTGAATCGGATATTTCTTTTATAAACTTTGCATTGCTAATTATTTCTTCTTCACGTTTTTTCAGAGTTGTAATATCTTTACCTGAGACTGCCAGCCCTATTTCCGAGGGATGAAGACATACACGGAAAATTTTCTCATGGTACTGCATTTCAAATTCAGATGTTTTTTTATCTCTGAATGCTTTTTCAAACTCTCCTTTCGGAAAACTGATATCCACATCTCCAAAAATTTTCCATACATTTTCTCCTCTTAGTTCCTCCTTTGGTTTTCCTGTTAGTAGCTCCATTGCATCATTTGTATAAAGCAGAGAATAGTTCGTATCCACAACATAAAAAATATCAGTAATACTTTGAATAATTATATTGATTTTTTTCATCTGTTCCAGCAGCGCTTCTTCACTTTTTTTCTCCTGAGTAATATTTTGTATCACACCTACAAATCTTACAGGCTTACCGGTATGCTCATTATAAATTATGTATGCCCTGTCATGTACGAATACAATACCTCCTCCTTTTTTAATTACCCGGTAATACCCTTCCCAAAATCTGCATGATGGGCTGCTAAGCGCATCTGCTATACTTTTATTCACCCTCTCGATATCATCTGGATGCAGAATGTGCTGTATTTTGGAGAGATTTATTTTGTCATCGGGATAAGAATATCCGAACATTTCTTTATAGCTTCCACCGAATGAAATTATATTAGTCTCCAGCTCTAAATCCCATATCGCTTCATTCGCCGCTTTTGAAACATACTCATATCTTTGATTTGCCTTTGCAAGCTCTGCATTATTTTTATCGCTATCGATAATTCTCTGCTCCAGTTTTTTATTCAGTTCTTTTATTTCTTTCTCTTTTCTTACTCTGTCTGTTACATCATTCAGCAATGCCAGCGAGCACGGCTTACCTGCATAGTTTACCCTGTTAGTCTTTACATCAACAAAAATTGATTCACCGTTTTTTTTATAATGTTCCACTACTCCGCGTTCGCGGTAGGTTTCTGTTTCGTTTGAAAAAGTAGTATCAAGTTGTGCTATGTCTTCAGCGGTTTTAACGTCTTTAAGAGACATCTTCATAAATTCTTCCCGGCTGTAACCATACTTATCAATTGCAGCCTGATTTACCTCTATAAATTTAAAGTTGACAGTATCGCAAATCCACATCACACACGGATTTTTTTCGAACAAGTCTTTATACTGCATCTCTGTTTTTTCCAGATCAATTTCAATGTTCTTTTCGTGTGTTATATCATGCTCGAACGCAACGTAGTTAGTCAGTAGCCCTTTACTGTCTTTAATAGGTGAAATGTTTAGCTTTATCCAGTATGGAGTTTTATCAGGATGGTAATTTAATATTTCAGTATCTATCGGCTGTTCATTCTTAACCGCATTACGCATCACGGTAACAGTTTCCTTATTTGTATCAATCCCCTGTAAAGTATTTGGCTTTTTGCCGATTAAATCAATAAGCGCGACTCCGCAGATTTTTTCGAAAGCATTATTTACCCAGAGAATATTTTCTTTTTCATCTGTGATAACAATACCTTCATCAATGGATGCTGTAAGCTCTTTTAAGCTCTGTATAAATTTTAGATTATCGTATGAAGAAACTTCATCGCGGGGGGATACGGAAGTCATAGGTTTGAAAATTAAATTAATAAAATTTAGATTTTCAAGTGGGGTGTGGAGCGAACATCTTTAGAAAGAACTGAGTTGTTTAAAGTACAACATTCACTTCAGACTTAATTATCTTACGTAAATGTACCAACAAATACTGACACAAGATATGTAATTAATTTATGGTAGGCAAGTATTTTTTAATGAGTTAAACAAATAATAAAATCAGATTTCATCATTTTTCATATTTATAGATACCTGTCTTTACACCGTCAGTGTAGGTACTGGTAAAAGCTGTCTTAGTTATCAATCCATCTGCACTGTACTCAAACATTTTCTTAAATGAGAATTTTAATTCACCTGTCTTGCAATCTTTATCGAATTCCTCATTCACTATTAAATTTTCGCCATCGTAAGTGTATCTTGAGAACATTGTAATATCATCACCTTCCTTACATATGGCTTCAATAGTAGAAAGCAAGCCGTTTGCATACGTATTTTTATACTCGATCTGACCGGCTGAAGTTTTATCGTATGTTGAAACATATTTTATCGTTACTGCATTTCCAAACTCGTCATTTACATACTCGGTAATATCTTCCATACTGCCAGAAGAAATTGATTTTATCATCTGCCCGTTAGCATCATAAAAAAATTGTGTTGTAACACCGTCACCGCTTTCATAACCAAAATATGCTTCTTCGCTTAAGTATCCTTTCTTATCGTACTTATATGTAGTGATGTAGCTTTCAACTCCGTTATTGTAGCTTTTTACTTCAGTAGGTCTTCCCTTTTTATCATATTGCGAAATGGTATTACTACCGTCACTATATTCAATAGTTTCCGTTTTAACCTTATTCTTTTTATAAATCGCATACTTTTTATCAAGATCATTTCGCGATTGAGCAGCAAGCTCAGAGCAGCATACTGCCAATATGCAAAAAGATACAATAAGAATAATTATTTTTCTCATGCTATTTGGAGTTTTGAATTTTCCGAATTTAAACAAATAAAATCAGGAATGAGAGGATAATATTAGTTTAGAAACACTAAAAATTAGTTTGCTAAGAAATAATCATATTGGGAAATTAAAGGATGCGTGTATTATTACTTTAATAATTCGCCGTTCATCCAAGTACACACCCTGATAGTTGATATAGTTTTTCTGCATTTTCAGATGCCAGCGGCTTTGTAATAAAGCCCGTAACATTTTGGTCTTCAGAAGCCATTTCAACATCTGTTTGATTTACACTTGAGGTCAAAATAAAAATTACAACATCGTTATAGATATTTTTTATTTTTCTAAATTCCTCAAGAAATTCCCAGCCCGTCATTACCGGCATATTTATATCCAGTAATATCATAATTTTTTCGTATGATTTCGTTTGCAGAACCTCTTCAAGATATTTCAAGCCTTTTTGAGGCTCAATGTATGCCTTAATTTCAATATCACAGCCCTTCTCAATTGCAAATTTTTTATTGAGGACTATTTTATTAATGGCATTGCAAATTGCATCATCGTCTATTAATAATATGAGATTCTTTCCTTCTGACATTATTTTTGGAGTTTGATTATAAATTTTGTGCCTTTATTTACTTCACTCACTACGGAAATTTCTCCGTCAAGACTTTCGACCTGACTTTTTACCATGAAAAGCCCCATCCCCTTGCCTTCCTTGTTTAAATGAAATTTATTGTACAGACCAAATATTTTATCTTTGTTCTTTTCAAGATCTATACCTATACCGTTATCTTCAAAATTCAGGTAAACATAATTTTCATCTTCATCGGAACTGATTTTTATCCAGGGCGATTCTGTGCCTCTGTACTTTATTCCATTAGAGATAAGATTCTGAAATATACTGTGCATATAGTTTTTCACAGTAACTAAAGTATTCAGAGCTTTGAAATCTGAAAATATTGCAACTTTGGATTCGTGAATCACTTTACTTTCAGTTTCAATTATATCATTCAATAGGTCATCGAATATCACCAAAGTTCTTTCTTCATTAAATCCTTTTTTTACTGAAAGTATTTCATTCATATCTCGGATAACATTATCCAGATTCGATGATGATTGTTTTATCAGCTGATGCATTTCACCTAATGTTGCTTCATCATGGTCTCCTTCATCAAGCAGATAACTTATACCCAGTATGTTTGCAATAGGCGCTCTTAAGTTATGTGATACCATATAAGTAAACTGCTCAAGCGCTTTATTTCGTTTTACCAGATCAGTAACCATATTATCCCGCTCAGCCTGAACTTTGTTTAGTTCGGTTACATCCTGTGTAGAGCCGATTATTTTAACCGGAATAGAATTTTTTTCATCGTAAACAATGTAAGCTCTCTCAAATACATCAATTATCTTTTCGTCTTCACGTATAATACGATATTTTGATTCCCAATACCTTTTATTTGGGTCCGCAAGAATTGCATGCATCGAGCCGACCGTCTTTTCGTAATCTTCCGGATGAACATGGTCTTCCCATAGGGCAAATGAAATTTTATTATCAGGGAATTCCTGACCAAGCATTTCCCTGTAACCGCCGCCTAATAGAATTTCCATATTCGCAATATCCATTTCCCAGATTGTTTCATGTGTTGCCTTCGATAAATACTCATACCTTCTTGTTGCCTCTTCAAGCTTGTTATAATAATTTTCAGTATCGGTAATATCTACAATAGTTCCGTTTACTAAAGTATGACCGTTCTCTAATCTTGTTGGCACCGCCATAGCACGTACCCATTTTATCTCGCCTGTCGTTTTATTTACATAGCGGAATTTGAAGTTCATATTAGTCAGATTTTTAGCAGAATCTATCCTTTTATTTACAACTTCAGCTACATCTTCAAAATGAATCGAATCCAATAGCTTTGACGGGTCAGCTAGCACCTCTTCAGGTGTTACTCCCCAATAATCATAAGCATTTTTACTGGCATAATTTAGCTTTGCATTATAATTTTCGTCATAATCTGTCTGGAAAATAAACCCATGCATCGATTCACTTATCTCTTTTATAAACTTCGCATTCTTTTTTAATGCTTCTTCATATTCTTTGTTCTCAGTTATATCCTGAGTTGAACCGATTATTTTCAGCGGAGTTTCAGTCGCATCATCGTAAACTATATAAGCTCTGTCATTTACATATCTTACTTCACCGTCTTTTTTTACAATTCTGTAGCTTCTTTCCCAGTATCTTTTTGTTTTGTCCTTCAAAGCTTCTTCCTTCGAACGGTTCACTTCTTCTAAATCATCAGGGTGCAAAAGTTTTGAATGAAATTCATCTGTAAGAATATTATCTGGCAGTTTATAGCCGAACATTTCTTCATAAGCACCGCTTAATAAACATATTCCTTTCTTCAGATCTAATTCCCAAATTGCATTATTAGTTGCTTTAGAAACGTGCTCATATCTTTGATTAGCCTGCTCAAGCTTTGTATAATAAGTTTCGGCATCGGTAATATCTATAACTGAACCGTTAATAATTGAATTCCCGTTTTGTAACTTTGTTCCTATTGCAATTATACTCATCCACTTTATTTCATTCGTAATGATATTTACCAGCCTGAACTTATGGTTCAGGTTTGTAAGATTCTTAGCGCAGTTTAGCATGGATTGCATGAATTGCGGGAAATCATCTCTGTGCACAGAACGAAATATTTCTTCTTTTCCACTGATTGCATCACTGACAGGAAATCCCCAGTAGTTAGTTGCATTTTCGCTGGCATAATTCAGCTTTGGAGTTAAGCTGCTGTCAAATTCGAGTTGGAAAATAAAGCCCGGAGTTGAGTCGCTTATTTCTTTTATGAACTTTATATTTTTTTCAAATTCTTCCTGCTGATTTTTTCTTTTTGTTATATCTCTGGCATGAACTGCAAGTCCTATTTCTGACGGATAAAGTAAAACATCAAACCACTTATTGCTTATTTTAAACTCACCTTGGAAAGTCTCATTCTTATCCATAGTCTCTTTGAACAAGCCAAACAAGTCCTGATGACTTCTGATAAAGTCAAAACTGAACATATCTTTACCCAGTAAATCTTCTTTGCTTTTCTTTGACAAAGCAAGTCCGGCTTTATTTGCAAGAATAACTTTCAAATCTTTGTCTATTGCAAAGAACGGGTCAGTCATACTTTCAACGATAATATTATTTCTTCTTATCTCTGCTTTTATTGCTTCTTCATCTTTTACTCTTCTGGTAATATCAAATGCAGAGCCGACAAATCGCACCGGCTTATTTATTTTCTCATCATATATTGCATAACCTCTTTGATAAGTATGTACAATTTCTCCATCCATGTTAATAAGCCTGAATGTATCTTCCCAGTACCTTTGTTTCGAATCCCGAAGGAAAGCCATGAATTTTTTATCAACTCTTTTTGATCTTCCGGGTGGATGGAATTTTTAAGAATATCAAAAGTAATCTCATCCATTCTGATCTTACTCTTCATCATTTCGTTAAAGCTGCCGCCGATTTTTACTCTGTCATTGATTAAATCCCAGTCCCATATTCCTTCATTTGCAGCTTTGCTTACATATTCGTATCTCTTGTTAGATTTTTCCAGTTCATTATAATATTTTTCTGTATCTGAAACATCAACTATCACGCCGGTAAGTACGATGCTGCCATCGGGCAATTTTTCAGGTATAGCTTTAGAGCGTACCCAGCTTATTTTTCCCGTCTCCTGATTTACAAATCTGTACTTACAGTCCAACGGCAATAAATTCTCTAATGTATTTTTTACTTCACTTTTTAACTTATCAATATCGTCTTTGTGTATTGGGATAAACCTTTTTTGTGAATTTTTAAGAACTTCTTCAACTGACAATCCCCATAATTCTCTGAAACCTTCACTTGCAAAAATCAATTTAGAAGTCCCGTCAGGATAATAAACCGATTGGAAAATTGCGCCGGGAATATTATTACTTAAATGCTGTATAAATTTAGCTTTCTCTTTTATTTCTTCCTCATGTTTTTTCCTGAGTGTGATATCCTGTGTGGTTCCGATTATTTTTAAAGGTTCATTTGTAACTGGATCAAATATAGTATAAGACCTTTCATATATATAAATTATATTATCATTAATATCTAACATCCTGTAATAATTTTCCCTGTGATGATTTTCAAAATCCTTCAAACCAAACTCAATATTATTCTTTACTATCTCTAAATCATCAGGATGCACACGGCTTTCAACAAATGAAAAATCAACTTTGTTATCCGGGAATTCATAGCCGAACATTACTTTGTAATTACCGGCAAGCTCCATTATGTTAGTTTTCAAATCCCAGTCCCAGATAACTTCATTTGCTGCTTTAGAAACATACTCATATCTTCTATTGGATTTTTCAAGCTCATTATAGAATTTCTCAGTATCACTTACATCTATTGCAACACCTGTAAGGGTTACGCTACCGTCTTCATTTTTATTTGCATCGGCATTTATACTTATCCAGAAAATTTCTCCCGTCTTCTGATTTACGTATCTTAACTTATCGGTTACTTTACATTTTCCGGATATCTTTGAAATTTTGTCACGGACCTGCTCTATATCATCGGGATGTATAAATTTAATTTTCTCATTCGGATTATTAATTACATGCTCCACCGGAACACCCCAGAATTTTTCAAACCCTTCACTGAGAAAATAAATTTTTAAACTGCCATCAGGATAGACCGTTTCTTTAAATAAAGCTCCGGGAATATTATCACCAATTTCCTCTATGAATGCTGCTTTTTCTTTTAATGCTTCGCTGTTAACTACTTCTTTCGTTATATCATGCGTTGAGCCAACACACCTTACAATTTTATCTTTCTTTTCGTCATATACTACATATCCTTTTTCCTGTACGTAAACTATCTCACCCAGACTATTAAATATTCTGAATGTGTCTTCCCATACAGTTTGCGACTTATCATAAATAACTTTATTAACTCTGTTTATAACACGGTCAATATCTTCCGGATGTATCACACTTACAAATTGTTCAAAAGTGATTTCTTTCAGTTCAACAGGATTTTTCATTATCTCACAGTAATTACCTCCAAGCGTTACAATATTTGTAGCGATATCCCAGTCCCATATTCCTTCATGTGCAGCTTTTGAAATAAATTCATAGCGCAGATTCGATTTTTCAAGCTCGGTATAATACTTTTCACTTTCAGTTATATCAAGAAATACTCCGTTTAAAACTACACTGCCGTCTTCTCTTTTACTTGGAACGGCTTTAGCATGAACCCACCTTACTTCATTTGTCTTTTGATTTATAAACCTGAACTTATGGTCAAGCGGGATAAGATTTTTTATGGCATTA
>JBHEKU010000131.1:0-7429 GCA_041859205.1 Ignavibacteria bacterium
CCTATTAAAATTGAATCTGCTTTTGTCATTAAATTTTGAATTACATCTATCTTACCGGAAATTTTTGAACCGCCGAGAATTGCGCATAGTGGTTTCTTCGGATTATCGATTGCATCTGCCAGATAATTTAATTCTTTCTCCATCAGATATCCTGCAGCGCATTCTTTAATGTAATGTGTTACGCCTTCTGTGGAGGCATGCGCTCTGTGCGCTGTGCCGAATGCATCATTGACATAAATATCGCCGTATGAGGCAAGTTTTTTTGCGAACTCAGCATCATTTTTTTCTTCTTCTTTATAGAATCTTAAATTTTCGAGTAACAGAATATCTCCATCTTTCATTTCTTCTATCATGCGCGGAACATTATCGCCTATGCAATCATCTGCAAAAAATATTTTTCTTTGCAGCTGATTTGATAAAAATTCTGCTACAACATTAAGTGAATATTTCGGATTTTTTTCTCCTTTAGGTCTGCCAAGATGGCTCATTAAAATACACTTTCCTCCGCGTGTGCATATTGCCGCGATAGTAGCAAGTGATTCCATTATTCTTTTAGGATCGGTTATTTCACGATTCTCATCAAGCGGTACATTGAAGTCTACTCTTACAAGTATACGGTTGCCCTTAATTTTCTTTTGTTCGATTAAATCATTTACAGTGAGTTTGTTCATAGAAATGAATTGAGTTATTAAAGATTAAAAATAATCATTATGGATTTTAAAAAATATGGAGAAATATAAACAAAAAAGCCCGTTGAATTTCTTCAAACGGGCTTTAGTAAACGTGTAAATAAAAATTTATTTTATTAAAATCATTCTTTTCGTATCAATAAACTCCGATGTTTCAAGTTTATAAAAATAAACTCCGGAGGATAATTTCGAGCCGTCAAAGTTAATTGAATAATTATTCGGAGAAAGTTCCTGATTCACAAGCTGAGCTACTTCTCTTCCCAGCATATCAAAAATTTTCAAACTGACCTGAGTTTGTTTTGGAATGGAAAAATTAATTTTTGTAGATGGGTTAAATGGATTCGGATAATTTTGTGACAATTTAAAATCAGAAGGAATTGAATTATTATTGCCGGACGTACCGACAAACAAGTATGCAAAAATATTATCTACAAATAAATTATTACCATAAGCACTCCATGTTGTGAATTTTACTTTATTTACACCAATGGGTAGAGGCAAAAATTTCGAACCCCACTCATTATTTGCAGGCGCAGTATATTCACCTGATCCTGAAGCAGTGGTTAAGTTTGAAGAAGTATTTGTCCCTGTCTGCGGAGTTTGAGTTGCGATAAAAGTCTTGAATAAAGTCCATGTAGCTCCATTATTAGTAGAAGTAAAAACTCCCAATGAATCCTGTGCAAGCACACCACTGCCGTCCAAATAAAATCTGTAAGCATAATCGAATGTTAAATAATATAGATTGGATGGTATAGGTGGAAACTGATTGCTGATAAGTGACTGTGTTGTTCCGTTCTCTGCTGACCAGAATTTAAATCTTGCCGAACCTGTGCCTGAGCCATAAGCGCTTGAAGTTTCACGTGACCAGTATAAAGGAGCTGTATATTCAAGGCTCCAATAAAGGGGTGGAAAATTTGTTTCAGAAAATTTTTGGTCTAACGGCAAAAGTCCAATTCTTCTAAAAGTCACCTGCCTATCGGGTGCAGTGGAGTTCAGTGAATCGCTTCCTGAATAAGAGCGCGCACGCCATGTACCTTGAATAGAATCGCCTGCAGCTATTCCTAAACCAGCGATGGCACTATCCAGAAAAGAATTTCTAATTGATATTACTGTATCAAAACCGTTGCTATTAGAAGTAAATCTGAATGTTGAAGGGTCAGAATAAGTCAGAGCATTTTTAAACAACCATTTATACGTATTTGATGGACCGGATTTTCTCCAGGTAAAAGTTACAATCGAGTTATCTACCGGAGATGTTAATATTCGTGTTCCGGTATTAGGAGAAACAAGAGCAAATGGAGATAACACAGCCTGCTCTCTTCTTAATGTTAAAGCAAACGGACCATTGGAAGATTTAAGTGAGTCAACACCCGGCGCACCGATACCTTTGAATGCCCATACGTCCCATTGGCCTACTGCAGAATCTGAAGCAGTACCGTTATTTGTAAATCCGTTTGAAGCAAGTAATGCATCAAGTGCTCCTAATGTAGTTGTTATTGAATTCGTTGCAGAAGCGATTGTCAGCCTTCTTGTTGGCAGAGTAGTACCGAATATCCATTTATAAGATGCTCCTGCTGCTGATGTATCCCATGAAATTGTAACGGGCACAGTTGAGCCTGCAACCGTGATTATTCTTGAACCAGATAAAGGAGACTGAATTGAAAACGGATTTAGTTGTCTTGTTACAGCAGGTGGAATGATAAAGGCATCAACTTCACTGCCTGAGCCAAAATTTCCAATTAATGAAGCGGCTCCTGATGAAGTATTACATCTGTAAAGCTTTCCTGCATCAGTATATGCTGCAAGGAATAACGAATCAGTTTCAGGGTCGAATGCCATACCCTGAGCAAAATTTATATTTATACCAAGCGGACCAACCTGAGTTGCTGCGCCGGTAATTTTATTAATTATATTTAAAGCATCTGAGTTTACATCACAGCTGTACATCACACCTGAATGATTAATAGCTATATCTATAGGGAATGTTGAACCGGACATTGATGCTGCTACAGTTGTAAGCGAACCTGTCGTGAGATTTATTGTATAAAGTCTTCCTATGACACCATCAATTGAGACAACATACATTGTGCTTGCAGCTTTATCCCATGCCATGCCTGTAACTATGTGACCTGCTCCTAAACCTGTGAGCGGTGCAACTGTATTTATATTTCCATTTGATGTATCAATTGTTACTAAGTTTCCTGAACCTGCTGCCAGATACTCTAATCCATAATATATCCCTGATGTACTTCGCGCCGCTCCGAACAATGTTCTGGAAGATGTTGAAAGCCAGTTAAGACTTCCCGGAGTATTTAAATAAGATTTAACTATTCCGGTTGTGCCTTGCACTACATCTCCGAACCAGCGGCTCATATAGCTTTGTACTGATGCAGAAGGATTGATATAAACTTGTTTTGAAAGATGAGGATCAGGAAGTGCTGAGGAAACATTTTTATTCTGAGAAAAAGATTTTCCGTTGCACAATAAAAGCACTAATACTATAAAAGAGGTAAAAAATCTCATCAGCTAAAATTGTAGAATTGAATTAAATAATAGTAAAGTTATACATAAATCTCAATTAATATCCCTATACAAAAAAAAAGCCCGTGCATTCTTCATGCACGGGCTTAGTAAAAAATAAATTATATTTCTAAATTATTTTATAAGCATCATTCTCTTAACGTCAGAGAATTCAGCAGATTCAAGTTTATAGAAATATACACCTGATGAAAGGTTTGCTGCATTGAAATCGAATGAATAATTATTCGGAGTCAATTCCTGATTAACTAACTGAGCAACTTCTTTTCCAAGCATATCATATACTTTCAATGAAACGAAAGCTGATTTTGGAAGTGAGAAGCTGATCTTTGTTGTCGGGTTAAAAGGATTCGGATAATTTTGTTTCAATTCAAATTTTTCAGGAATTAATGTTAATGGTGTACCTGTTCCTGTTGATGGACCTGAAGTAATGTCATCAATGAATAAGTTATTTCCGAATGCTGATAATGCAGTAAATCTTACCATATTTGTTCCAACAGGCATTACAAATAATTTGGTTGCCCATTCATTATTTGCAGGAGCCATGTATTCTGTATTGTTTCCGATTGCGCCTGTTGTAGACATATTTGTTGTTGAGTTGTAACCGCCTGCAGGTGTACTTGTTGCTATCAGTGTTATTAATCTGTTCCAGGTTGCTCCGGCATTTGTTGATGTATATATAGCCATTGAGTCAGCTGAAAGTGTTGTTGTCGGCTGATAGAATTTATGTGCATAGTTAAATCTTAAGTAATTATTCGGACCTGTAACTGCAGGGAATTGATTACTTGTTAATGACTGTGTTGTACCGCCTGAAGCACTGTAGTAATCGAACATTGCTGAACCAACTGAAGCACCGTAACCGCCTGGTGTTTGTCTTGTCCAGTATTGTGTACCTGTTCCTGTATATGTCCAGAAAGGAGGCGGCATTGCAGCATCAGAAAAGGTTTGTAGTAATGGCAATAAGCTTGCTCTTCTTAAAGTTATTGATCTATCAGGAGCTGTGGAATTTAATGAGTCAGTTGTTGAATAAGCTCTAACTCTCCAGAATCCGACTACTGAGTCGCCAGCAGCAACACCTAATGATGCAAGAAGACTATCTGCCTGTGAATTTCTAAGTGTTAAAGAATTTGTGAAACCTGCTCCGTCTGAAAGTATTCTTACAGTTGCAGGGTCTGTATATGAAGCGCCAACTTTAAATAACCATCTGTATGTTGCGCCTGAACCTGATGCACCCCATGTAATTGATATAGGTGATGGATCAATAGGTGAAGTTATAATTCTTGTACCTGATGCAGGTGCTGTTAAAGCAAATGGTGTAAGTGCAACCTGTTGTCTTCTTAAAGTAATAGCGCGTGGTCCGTTTGTTGATTTTAATGAGTCAACACCCGGTGCGCCAGGACCTTTAAATGCCCATACGTCCCATTGACCAACAGCTGAGTCAGATGCTGTTCCGTTATTTGTGAAACCGTTAGCTGCTAAAATTGCATCTAAGGCACCTAATGTTGTTGTAATCGAATTCGTACCTGAAGGTAATGTAAGTCTTCTTGTTGCAGTTGTCGGGTTACCGAAAATCCATTTATAAGATGCGCCTGTAGCTGATGTATCCCATGTAATTGTTACAGGTGTAGATGAACCCGGTGCAGTTACAACTCTTGCTCCTGCTGTAGGAGTTTGTAAATTGAATGCACTGAGTGGCGGTGTAGAAGAGTTACCAAGCTCTACGACAAAAACTCTGTCAGGTGTACCTTGAACTAACCCTACCCATGTTCTTTTTCCTGCCACTAAATTCGTAACAACTTCACCGCCGCCTGATGCTAAAGGAGCACCTGTTGTAAGCGGAATTGTAAGATTTAATGGAGTACCAATTTGAGTAAGAGTGGTAGCATTGTACTGAACTAACGCTGTACCGGTATTTGATGTTGGTGTCTGGTCTGTACCAATCCATAAGTAAGGTCCTGCAGGATTATTGTCATAACCTACAGAATATAAACCTGAAGCAGGTGTAGTTATTGAAGCACCCGGTATTGAAGCACCGTTTGTATCAACGCAAACTAATGGTCCGGTAAAGCTGTTTGTACCTACCCAGAAACCATTTCTTACAGGGTCCCAGCAAACTGCTCTTAATGTTGTTAAGCTTGTTGTAATTGTCTTTACAACTGCTTTCGTTCCTGTATCAACACCGAAAATCTGACCGGTTGTGTTAACACCCCAGAGTAAGCCTTTTGCAAAAGCCATATCTCTGAATGAACCTGTGCCGCCTGTGATTGCAAACGAATCAAGCTTTACCCAAGCTGCGCTGATTTTATAAAATTTATTAGCATTGAACTGGCTGACAATATAGTATGAGCCTGTCCAAACTACACCGTAGGAAACTGCGTTTCCCGGTGTTACAGAGTCGACGTTATGGTTTCTTAACAAATCACCTACTGCATCAAGATTGTTTGCCTGAACCACTTGTTTCGATGTCGTCGAAACTCCTATGTAGGAGGAAGGGTTGACGTCATTTAAAACGGGCGGTGCGAATTTACTATCTTGAGCATTAGAGCTTAAGGAAATTGCTGTTAAAACCAATAACAAGAAAAGTACTTTTGTAAATCTCATAAATTTTCCTTTCTTAGTATAATTTAAATTAGTTAGAGGAGTATGCATAAAATTGAGCAAATATTTTTTTTAAATCAATAGTAAAAGACGTTTATACATTTAATGTTTTTTTGCAAATAAAAAGCCCGTATGTTCTTCACATACGGGCTTTAAGAAAAACTAACTTATAAGAAATATTATTTTATAAGTGACATCTTTTTTACTTCAGAGAAATTAGCTGTTTCGAGTTTATAGAAATAAACACACTTGCTAAGTTTGAAGCATTGAAATCATATGTATAAGTTCCGGCAGAAAGATTGCTGCTTACTAAAGTAGCAACTTCTTTACCCAGCATGTTGTAAACTTTTAAAGATACAAGTCCGCTTGTTGGGATTGCAAATTTAATGTTTGTTGTTGGGTTGAACGGATTTGGATAATTTTGTGATAATGAATAATTCTTAACTGTTTCAGAATAAACAGGTGTGATACCTAATGCAGTACCATATTTAGCAATACCGCCATTTGATCTTACTGCCCAAATGTTACTTCCGGTTCTTGCTTTAGAAATATGATAATTGCTTCCTGCAGGTGCTGTATAAGATACAGACCAGTTCGCACCATTGTTTGTAGAAATGTTACTAGGAGTTGCCTGTCTTGTCATGAACCAAGCTGAACCATTATAAGTAATACAGCTAATGTTTCCTGTTCCGATAGATGTCATGGCTGTCCAGGTTGTACCGCCATTGGTTGTTAAATTTAATTCAGCACCGCCTAATAAACCTGTTGTTGCACTTGCGAAAGCAAATGAGTATCCGTTTGTTTGTAATGATGTTTGTGATGCCCAGCTTGTTCCAAAATTTGTTGTTTTGAAAACTGTTGTTGTGTTAGTACCGATCCAAACGTTATCACCGGAACCTGCCATAGCATTGTTCCATCCTGCTGCTGCAGTTGTAATGTTTTGACCTGTTGAATCCCAGTTAGCACCACCGTTTGTAGTTCTCCAGACTTGTAATCTGCCGCCTACAGGGTCACCATACATAATACCATTGTTAGCATCTTTGAAGTAGATACCGTCCATGAAACCACCGGTTTGTGTGAATACTGTTGTCCAGTTTGCACCGCCGTTTGTTGTTCTGTAAACAAATGTAGCAGAAGCTGAAGATGAAGTTGTTACTGCTGTATTAGCATCAATACCCCAGATGCAATATTGGTCGTTAGCATCAGGAGCTGTTGTAGCTACCCATGTACCGCCGTTTGTTGTTCTTAAGATTTTTCCTGCTGCACCGCAAATCCATGCATTGTTATCAGATGGTGCAGATACTGAATATAAAGCACCTGTTGTACCTGATGTTTGTTCAAACCATGTTGATGGCGGAGGAGGTGTTGCGCCCGGCACTACTCTTACTAAGTCTAATGTAAATGCAGAACCGTTTGTTAAGTTATCCATGATTGATTCTTTGAAACCAACATAGATATTAGAACCGTTAGGTACGAAATCACCTAATTTGTAGCTATACTCAACCCATGTTGTATCTGCATTACCTAAAAATCTCTTTTTTAATACAGGCACTGTCATTGCTGCAACTGTTTGTGTTGTTGTAGAAATGAATACGCTGAATGAA
>JBHEKU010000239.1:0-8048 GCA_041859205.1 Ignavibacteria bacterium
TTACCCGAACCCTTTTAATCCCGAAACGAAGATAAAATTTTCTATCACTGAAAGCTCTGCTTACTCAATAGTAGTTCATAATTCTTTAGGGAAAGAAGTTGCTCAGCTTATTAATACTCATTTACAAAGCGGTACATACGAAGTAACTTTCAACGGCAACAATGTACCAAGCGGAGTTTATTTTTATAAGCTTATCAATAACAACAGCAATAAAAGCAGCGTAAGAAAAATGCTTCTGCTTAAATAGTTTAAAGTAAAATTAGAAATGGAAAAGGTGCTGAACTTAGCTGCTCAGCACCTTTTATTTTTCAGAAAGGCTGAAGGTATCCCTTTTTAACCTTTTAACTTTGTAACTTTCTTCCAATTTGTCCCTTCCTTTTTAAATTGAATGTCTTTCCTGTAAAAAGTATTTTATAGTTTATTCCAAAAATCTTAAATTTTACTAATATATAATGAAAATTATTGTTGGCGTATCACTGGTGCCGGACAGCACGACTAAAGTGAAAATAGGCGCAGATAAAAAAACTATTGATGAAGCAGGTGTGAGCTATATTTTAAATCCTTATGATGAATTTGCAGTTGAAGAAGCCCTTCAGCTGAAAGAAAAAAATGGCGGAGAAGTTATTGCAATCTCCTTCGGAACAGATAAAGCTAAGGAAGCTATCAAAAAAGCTTTTCAGATGGGAGCAGAAAAAGGGGTACTGATTAAATCAGCTACAGCCGATTTTGATACATACACTGCTGCAAAAAATTTAGCAGATTATATTAAAGGTCAAAGTCCTGACTTAGTTCTTTTCGGAAAAACCTCAATCGATTTTGACGGACTTTCAGTTCCTGCCATGGTTGCAGAAATGATTGACTACCCATGCATAAACGTTGTTGTCAAATTAGATATAAACGGAAACGATATTACTGCTGAAAGAGAAATTGAAGGCGGCAAGGAAATAGTTGTTTCAACTCTTCCTGCAGTTATCGGCACACAAAAAGGAATCAACAATCCGAGATATCCGAACTTAAAAAGCATTATGGCTTCGAAATCAAAACCGATTGAAGAGGTCGCGCCGACTTATAACGGAAATAAATACGAAGTGACTGAAATGAAGCTGCCTGCAGCAAAAGCGGCCGGTAAAATATTTACAAACGGCGCTGCAGATGTACCTGAGCTTGTGAAATTATTAAGAGAAGAAGCAAAAGTGATTTAATTCATTTAAATAAATCACTCAATCCATTTTTAAATTTTAAACAGAAAATTTTTATATGTCAAATAAAATATTAGCCTTCGTAGAATCCAAAGACGGAAAATTTAAAAACTCTGCATTTGAAGTTGTAAGCGAAGCAAAAAAAATATCAGGTGAGCTCGGATGCGAATTCGAAGTACTTACAATCGGTTCAGGCGTTGACGCTGAAGCAGAAAACTTAGGAAGCTATGGCGCATCAAAAGTGTTAGTTGTTGATTTGAATGACCTGAATGCAAAAAGCAAATTCCCGGGTACACAGTACTCACACTCAGCATTTGCAAAAGTAGTTGCTGAAACTGCTTCACAAAAAGGTGCCAATATAATTTTAATATCAGGTACAGGATTAGGAAAAGAAATAGCACCGAGAGTTGCAATCAAAACTGACTCTGCATTCTGTCAGGATTGCGTTGCTCTTCACGTTGATAGCGGAAACATAGTAGCTACAAAACCTGTTTATGCAGGAAAGAGCATGATAGATATGAAATTCAACGTCGATAAAATATTAATAACCTTAAGACCAAACGTATTCAAACCGACGAAATCAGGCGATGCAAAAGCAGCAATTGAAAAAGTTGATGTTGGCTCATTAAATATCACAGATAAAGATTTCAGTTCAGCCGTTAAAGAAGTTGTGGTCAGCAGCGAGAAGCTTGACGTAGCTGAGGCAGATATTATTGTATCAGGCGGACGCGGTTTAAGAGGACCTGAGAATTTCCATTTAGTTGAAACACTTGCAGGTGTTCTTGGCGCAGCAACAGGCGCATCAAGAGCAGTAGTTGATGCAGGATGGAGAGGTCACGGAGAACAGGTCGGTCAGACAGGAAAAACAGTTTCACCAAGTCTATATATTGCAGTTGGTATCAGCGGCGCTATTCAGCACTTAGCAGGTATGTCGTCTTCAAAATGTATAGTAGCAATAAATAAAGATAAAGATGCTCCGATATTCCAGATTGCAGATTACGGCATGGTCGGCGATGCATTTGAAATTCTTCCGGCTTTAACCGATGAATTTAAAAAGGTTTTAGGCAGTTAATAAATATAACCACTCCTAACCCCTCCTTGAAAAGGTGGGGAACAAATTATAGAAAGGAAAATAAATTTTACTGTAATAATTTACTATTATCTGAAAGGAAACTTTTTTAAATTGGAGCAGTAGAATAAAATAAATAACTATGGATAACGATTCAGATTTTTTACAAGTGGATATTTTCGGTTTATCACTGACACCTTATAAAAGCGGCGGCGGCTTTGCTATTATTTTAAAAGAGACCGGCGGCGACAGAAGATTACCTATAATTATCGGTCAGTTTGAAGCACAAGCTATAGCATTGGAACTTGAAGGCAAGAAACAGCAAAGACCACTGACACATGATTTATTAAAAGAAGTAATTGAAAATTTCGGATACGCAGTTTCATCAGTTTATATCAGCGAATTAAAAGATTCGACTTTCTTCGCAAAGATAAAATTTGATTCAATGAGCGTTGAAGAGCTTGATGCAAGACCTTCAGATGCAATTGCAATAGCACTTAAATTTGCAGCTCCTATTTATGTAGCTTCTTCTATTATGGACGAAGTAGGATTCACACCTGAATTCGAAGATCAGATAACTCCGAAAGATGAAGATTATGAAGGCGGTGAAGATGCAGAAGCTGAAGATATTGATGATGAAAATGAAGAAGGCAGACTTTTAAAAGAAGATGAAAGCAAAACACTTACTGCAAAAGACAGAAAACTAAAACAGTTAAAAAGCGAGCTTGACGAAGCCGTAACACAGGAAAATTATGAAAAAGCAGCTCAGTTAAGAGATGCTATTCAGAAACTGGAAATATCAAACAACTAAAAACTTAATACAAACAAAACTAAAAATTAAATTTGAAATCTAGACTCTTATTATTAGCAGTTTTAATATTCACTCTCGGAAATATTTCTTTCGCTCAGAATTTAAACAGCTTAAAGCTGAACGAAAATAAATCAAAAATTAATTCGCTTGTTCCCGGCTCACCGGTTTCATTGGGCATTCACTTAGGTGTTGCTTCTATAGAAGGTGAAGCAGGATTTAATGTCGGCGCATTAGCAGAGATTGGCTACGGAAAATTTTCTTTCACTCCGCAAATGAATTACTGGAAATTAAAAAATACAAATAATTTTGAGCTTTCCGGATTAGGAAGAATAAAGCTTGCACCCGTAGGAGCAGGTTCACCAATTAATCCTTATCTCGATGGCGGTCTTTCAATTAATTTTTATAACGATGCCGATAAAAACAACAATACAAGATTAGGAATTGTATTGGGCGGCGGTGTTGAATCTCCTATGCTTTCATCAGGATTTTCTCTTTATGGAGATATAAAATATAAATTAATTATCATTAAGGAATCAAATGCATCCGGTGTAGTAGTTAACGTTGGTATTAAATTCCCAATGTAATTCAAACCGTTTTTTTAATATACACAGCGTAAAGGTTAACTCTTTTACGCTGTTTTTGTTTTATACAGAATTATATAAAAATCTATTTGAAAAATTTAGTTATAGATATCGGCAACACAAGTATAAAATTTGCTCATAGCATTAACGGGAAGCTTGGCAAATCTATATTTGAAGATTACGATAAAAATAATTTTATAAAGAAAATCGGGACGCTGTTATCGTTCAGCGTTCAATATCATGCAATCGGGATATCCTGCGCTAATACAGAACACTTTTCTTATTTAAAGAATAGATTCAGGAAAGAGGAAAATATTTTTCTACTCAGTACTGACTCCAAACTCCCAATAAAAAATGATTATACAAAAACTTTAGGTACCGATAGAATCTGCGGAGCGCTGGGAGCAATAAAAAAATATACCGCTAAGAAAAATTTATTAATAATAGATTTCGGAACAGCAACAACTTATAACTTAGTATCGGATAAAATTTTTAAAGGCGGGTTAATAACACCCGGGATTAAAACAGCATTAAAATCACTCATTCAGAATACTTCCCTGCCGGAACCTCATTTAAAATACAAGAAAAAGTTATACTATAAAAATACGTTGGATAATATAAGCAACGGAGTTGTACTTCAAAGTTTGTTTTTCACTGAAAGGATTATTGCTGAATACAAAAAAGAGTTTAAGGATTTATTCGTGATTGCAACAGGCGGAAATGCCGGTTTAATTTTTCCTTATTCGAAGTTAATTAATAAAAAAGAACCGGATTTAAATCTTGCTGGGTTGAATTATTTTCTTGAGTTTACCGGCAAATGAAAATTGTTATTAAAATAAAAAATTTTCGTTGAAAATTTTAAATGAAGAAATATTAGTCGATACAAACGGCAACTGTGATATTATTAACATCACTCCCTTAGTTCAGGATGTTTTAATTAAAAGCAAAATGAATAAAGGAAATGCTACTGTATTTTCAATCGGCTCTACTGCTTCTATTACTACATTAGAATTTGAGCCGGGGCTGCTGAAAGATATTCCCAAAGTATTAGAAAAACTTATCCCGACTTATCAGAAGTATCAGCATAATGATACGTGGGGCGACCATAACGGACATGCGCATATTCGCTCGGCAATTTTCGGTACATCGTTCAATGTTCCGTTTGTAAATAATCAGATGGTGCTCGGCACATGGCAGCAGATAGTGTTAATTGATTTTGATGACAGGAAAAGAACACGAAGAATTTTCGTTCAACTAATCGGACAATAATTTGCCCCGTAATATCTACTACATAATAATAGGTCTAATTTTTATTCTCGCGCTTTCTCTTCGTGTATATAATATCGAACAAAAAAATATGTGGTTCGATGAAGTGTATTCATGGAATTTGTCGCTGGAAACTCCTAAAGATATTATTGCTATAACTTCAGGTGATATACATCCTCCTTTGTTTTACATTGTGTTGAAAGCCTGGACAAATATTTTCTCCGACTCGGTTTTTTCTATGAGATTGCTGACCACTTTATTAAGTATGTTTAGTCTGCTCTTTCTTTTTATGATTTGCAAAGAGATAAAGATTACTGAGAAGCGGACTATTTTTGTTCTGCTCTTATACGCTGTTTCACCGCTGAATATTTATTATTCGCAGGAAGTCCGTATGCAAAGCCTGAATTTATTTTTGACGATTGGTTCTACATTTTTCTTCCTCAGATTTTTAAATAATAAAAAAAATCTTTACGGATTTATCTGGGCAATCTTTGCAGCACTCTCACTATACACTCATTACTTCGCCCTGCTCATATTATTTTCTCAGATGGTAATTTTATTAATAAAATTCCTTCAGAAAGAGATTGATTTGAAATTTGGCGGCATTGCTTTTTTGTTCTCGGTGATTCCTCTCATACTTTTTTCACCATGGGTACCGACATTTCTACAGCAATCTTCACAGGGTCAGCCCTGGCGTTCGGGACAAACTTTTGCTCAGGTTTCAGAAAATTATTTAACGTTTTTCCGTGAGATGTTTTTCAGTAATTACTGGAATTACGAAAATAAAGGTGTCATAATCGGAACTACCGTGTTCTCTATTATATTGGTTTGTTTTCTGCTTGCATCTGTAATAAAGTATGTAATACAATCTGATAGGAAAAAAATTTCTATGATAGTATTATTCTTCGTTCCGAGTATAATTGCATTTATAATTTCATTCCGCCAGAGCATAATTTTTTCAAGATACTTAAGCATTATTGCACCTTACTTATTTATACTTTGTACTTTTTTTATTTTCAGAATTCATAAAAAATATATAAGCTATCCACTTATAGTTATTTTAATCAGTATTTCAACTTTTGGGCTTTCCATTAATTATAGCAATGATTATAAAAATAATGATTACAGAAAAATTGAGGCTTATCTTGAAAAAAAAATAGAGCCTAACGATAAAATAATTGTTGACCCGCATTATTTAGGTTGGATAATAAGATACGACAATATTCATCAAAATACGAAATTACCGATGCCTCAGGTTTTTGGATGGACTTTACAAATGCAGATAGATTCTCTTGCAAAAAGAAATGATACAGGAAATCTATGGATTATCCTTGATTATGCCTCCATGGAAAAAAATGATTACGATTCACTTACAAAAAAAATGAGTCTAAAGGGTTATAAAACCGATTCTTCCAAAGAAAAAACATTCTATATTTATCCTAACAAAGTAAAAGCTTCTTACTTCTACCGATAATTATTCATTTATTCTTACCTACTATTTAGCTATTTTGCATAAATTTATCTCATAATAAATTCTCTTAACAAACTCTTTTAATGGTAAAACCAATAATTTTCGGAATCATCTTTTTATCCGCAGTTGGATTTTTTCTTTACTCCATCAATAGATTTTTATCGTATTTAAAAATCGCGAAGTTTGAAAACCGATTTAATGAAGTCGGCACACGTCTCAAAAATGTTTTTGTGTTCGCATTTCTACAGACAAAATTATTAAGAGATAAATTCGCAGGTATTCTTCATCTGTGTATTTACTGGGGATTTGTGATTTTATTGTTGGTAGTCGTTGAATCCATCGTAGAAGGTTTCTTCCCAAAATTTTCGTTTTCTTTCCTCGGAGCACCTGTTTATTCTGTTATAACTGTCACACAGGATTTCTTCGGCGCACTGGTTTTCTTCACAGTTTTATTTTCATTGTTCAGAAGATATGTAGGCACTCCTAAAAGATTACAGGTTGAAGCATCTTCAAAAATTGATGCAACATTTATATTGTTCCTTATTATGATGGTGATGGTTACTATGTTCGGACAGAATGTAGAACGTATAGCGCTCGGACACTCAGAGGGTTACAGACCAATTTCAGATTTCTTATATAATTTATTCAAACCCTCAGGCTCCGAATTTGCTTATGAAGCTTACTGGTGGGGACATATAGCAGTAGTTCTTGGTTTCATGAACTATCTCCCTTATTCAAAACATTTTCACGTTCTTTCATCGGTACCTAATACTTTCTTCTCCAATTATGATATAGAGCCTAAAGGAATTTTAAAGCCAATCAATTTTGAAGACGAAAGCATTACTCAATGGGGCGCAAAGGATATAAAAGATTTAACATGGAAGGAAGTATTTGACGGCTATACTTGCACGGAATGCGGAAGATGTACATCAGTCTGCCCTGCAAATACTACGGGCAAGCTTTTAAATCCTAAACTGATTGTTACGAAGATAAGAAAACGTTCAACTGAATTGGGTGAAGTTGTAACTGCAGGAATAACTGAAAGTCCTGTGCTGGAGCAGCCGCTTGTTCCTAATTTTATTACACCTCAGGAGCTTTGGGCATGCACAACATGTATGGCATGCGTTCAGGAATGTCCTGTAATGATTGACCACGTAACATCTATTGTAGATATGCGCAGAAATCTTGTAATGATGGAGTCAGATTTTCCTGAAGAATTAAATACTGTGTTCAGAAATTTAGAAAATAACGAATCCCCATGGGCATTCGGCGCAAATGAAAGGAATGACTGGATTGACGAGCTGAGCGATGAAATGGATAAAGAAGGAAAACCAAACTCGTTAAAAAAACTTTCTTCAATAGGAAGCGCAGATGAAGTTGATGTTGTATTCTGGAGCGGCTGTATGGGAGCATTTGATAAACGTTACCGCAACGCTACAAAATCTTTCGCGCAGATAATGAATGAATCCGGAGTAAAATACGGTGTGCTTGGCAGCGAAGAAAAATGCACGGGCGACCCTGCAAGAAGACTTGGCAATGAATATTTATTCTCAACATTTGCCCAGCAAAATGCCGAGACATTAAAAAGATACAATGTAAAAAAAGTTGTAACAGCATGTCCTCACTGTATGCATTCATTAAAAAATGAATA
>JBHEKU010000323.1:0-3658 GCA_041859205.1 Ignavibacteria bacterium
AGGGTATGTATTGTATTGTAATACTTACCATCAGATAGCAAAAAAATGCATAAGCAAGAATAAGAAGAAATTTTGTATTAACAAATTGGCTCATCATAATACCTGAAGTATTTACTTCAAAACTATCAACTTCTTTGTCTCATTAAACTTATCTGTTTCCAATTTATAGAAGTATGTTCCACTTGGAAGGTTTTGAGCATTAAAATCATATTTAAAAGTACCTGGTGCAAGACTTTCATTAACGAGCTGGGATATTTCCCTGCCGGTAATATCAAAGACATTCAATTTTACAAAAGATTTTTCAGGGATAGTAAACTCTATATTTGTTGTAGGATTAAATGGGTTTGGGTAATTTTGAAATAGAGAAAATTTTGAAGGTACTTCCGTACTGATTGTATTAATTCCAATGATAGAACTTTTTAACAATCTATAAACTGCGCCGCTTTGAAGTATTGTGAATATATATTGATTGTTATAAGTTATTTTTTTTATGTTGGGTGTAGATGGAAGCCCCGTTGTGATATCTGAAAAGTTTGCACCATCATTGCTCGAATAATAAATTTTATTCGAAGTACCTATCAATATGTTTGAACTAATAATTGACATATAAAGAAAATTCGATGATGTAAAAGCAGTATTTAGGTTAATCCAATTTGTTCCATTGTTTGATGAACTGAAAATGCCTCCCTGTGTCGCTATATAAATTTTATTATTCGCACAAATTAATTCATTTACATATCTGGAATTACCGGTCAAATTTCCTTGAATGTGCGTCCAGGATTGTCCCCCCAGAAATGTTACAAATACGCTTCCATCACAATTCGCTCCTGCATACAACAACGAACCGTTTATTCCAAAACTTACCTTGCTGCAACCCGGGGGATTACCCTGATCCATGGTAATCCAGTTTAAACCTCTGTTAGTTGTATATTCAATTTGACTACTTCCGGAGCTATGACAAATTACTGACTGCCCTGAACAAATTATGCCGTAAGGATAATTGAACTCTTCTCCAAATTCACGAGTCCATTGATTTCCATTATTTGTAGAAAAATACAATCCACTACCGTCAACTGCGCACCAAATAGTCGAATTGCCATATGCAAAATTTTTAATTTTTGGGGTAGTTGTTACAAATCCATTATTTATCTGAATCCAAGAATCACCGTTGTTTGTGCTCCTGTAAGCTGAATAATCAGTGCCCGCATAAATATCATTTCCAACAGTGTAAAGTGTATTACCACTAGCTGTTCCTACACCATTTGTCAAAGTCCATTGAGCAAAAACAGTTTGTGAAAGAATTAAAAAGAGAAAAAGAGAAATTGTAGTTTTCATTGTTTAGAAATTTTTGTTTAAAAATAATATTAGTATTCAAATTTTTGAATTGGTATTATGTAAACTTGTTTGCTAACGCACGCCCATGGTTGTGAAAATTGCACCAATACTAAATAATTGTTTTTAACGGCGAATTGAAATTTCATTAGCTCTTCATAATTTTTTGCGTAAGGAAGAAAATCCAGACTTTCATTATCCGGCGTATATGTTGTTCCCTCATAAGGATAATCTTTTTCTGCAAACCTGAAATAATTTAATACTCTTGCATTAATTTTATTTATATCATTTTGAGCGAATTTGAAATCATTATTAGTTAAAATTTTGTTATTCTTTAAATCCACATTGACTGTATAGGCATCACCCACAATTCCGCAAGAAGTGCCTGCACCTGAAAACATCCCTGTTGCCGGCTGAATAATTGAAAGTATGTTTTCATTTAGGGTTGCAATTTCAAAAGACATTCCCAAATCTACACCACCATCCTGCCATTTCGAGATACAATCTTTAATATTTTGAAGTATGGCATTATTTACTTCCGTTTCAAATTCCTTACTATACAATCCAGTGACTTTCGGATAGTCAGCACTAAAGCTAAAATCCGTATATTCACCTTTTATATATATATCCTTATATTTTTTAGTTTGAAATTTAATATTAGAAGTACTGCTAGGAGTAGTGTTATTGGTACTCTCAGCGTGAGTTGTTCCTTCTTCAGTTAAAGTTGGTGAAATCACTTCCTCCCCCTTCTTCTTACTTCCATCATCAAAAACATACTCTCCTCTCGTCGTCGGATGCACAATTACAAAATCATAATAATTGTATGTCTTCAGATCCCTGCTCAGCTCTTTCTTGCACTTTACATCTGCCAGTTTGAAACCGCTTTTTAATGATTGAGCGTCTGTCTTATTTATATTAATAATACCTGATTTACCCTTAATAATAACGGGATAGATTTCTTTGTCGGCATCATACTTGCAAAGGTAATCTATTCTTATTATTGTATCTTTTCTGGACTGTTCAATTTTTAAATCAATAATCGTTTCTTCAGTAGTTTTTATCTGTGCAACTTCGTTATCTTTGGATTCCTTCATTACTGCTAACTTATCGTCATATTTTTTGTTAATATCGCTTTTAGTCTGTTCTGCATTTCTTATTCTGGAATTATAATCATCAGTTGATTCAAACTCGTCTTTTGCTCTGAATAAATCTGCAATAGCATCAAGCTCAACTTTTCTTTCGGTTTCTACATCTACATAAATACCGACTTTCGCTTCAAATTTTGTTGTGAAATTTTTTAAATCAGGAAGGATTTTTTCTGTACTCCATACTCTTATCTTTTCATCTTTGCCTCCGCTGATAATGTATCTTCCATCGGGAGAAAAAGCGACTGCCATAACATCGCTTGTATTGCCTCTTAGTGTTATTATTTCTTTCCCGCTCTCAACGTTCCAAACTTTAACAGTTTTGTCATCACTGCCGCTTACTAAATATTTACCATCAGGAGAAAAATCAATTGCGCAAATATCCCCGGTGTGATTACTAAGTGTTCGTGTATTGGGATTTCCTTCTCTGCCCTTAATTTTAATAACTTCATCTTTACCTGCTGATGCAAATTGTTTTTTATCAGGTGAAAACTCTATACAGTTAACCCTGTTCTTATGGCCTGTTTTAATTGAACTAACTTTTTTTGTCTTTAGATTTATTTCTGAAACGTTTCCGTCAGGAAGAGATGTGTATAGATAATCACCGTTATCGCTTAACCTGCATGTAAATAAATTTGTACGATAGGTTTCTACAAGATTCTGTCCTAATACGAAAGTTAAATTTGTTTTTTCTTCGTCAAAAATATTTATCTCAGTAGGTCTCGTAAAATTTCCGTTTTGATATACATCAGCTTTGAAATGATAGATTTTAACCTGGCTATTCGTTCCTAATATATTTTTTCTGTACTCATCCGTAATAGTAAAATAATTTACTGCCAGGCAGCCGCAGATAGTTGTAAAGGCAATTGAGTATGAGTTAGGTCTGTAGACTAATTTCTGAATCATTGCACCGGACTCGGCATCGAGAAGTAAATTATTTCCCTCATAGGTAGTTACTCCCAAATATTTTCCGTCAGGAGAGTATTTTGCGCTCGTAATATTACCGCCAATTGTAACCGTCTTTATTTTTTCACCTGACTCAACATTCCATATATAAATATTTCCATCTTCACCGGCTGACGCAAATTTCGTTCCGTCAGGCGAGAAAGAGAGATAATTAATATTACCTCTATGTCCCGTTAAGCTTTTTGCTTCCTGAGAAGAAGCGGAATTGATAATAA
>JBHEKU010000085.1:0-20599 GCA_041859205.1 Ignavibacteria bacterium
GGAAACCTATAAAGGAATGAAAACAAGGTCAGTAAAACATATAGACAAAGTAGAGCGAGAATTGAATTATTGGGATAGGGATAGAATGAGCGGATTTTTGGAAACTATGGAAAGAATGCTCCATAAGAAAAACAGATAGTTCTTTCACGAAAATTTAATAATTGGTATTGAATGAACGGTTTCTTCTCTTATGGAATCTACTACTTTAGCATATCTTTGAGTGTGTTTAATATCTGTATGACCTAACAATTTACTTACTGTATATATATCTCCACGAGGAGTAGATAAAGAATTAGTTGCAAAAGTATGTCTTGCTACGTGTGTAGTAACTTTCTTATTTATTCCTGCTTTTTTTACCCACATTTTTAAATTACTATTAATTGTTAAATCTGAGGGAAGATTAAAAACAAAGTTTTCAGGTAAATTTAATATCTTACTATCCGTATAAAGTTGATTGACAGCGTTTTCATTAAGGGGTATATAATTGATTTCGCTTGTTTTCTTCTGCCTAAATTCAATATAATTATTTTTAATATTTTCCCATTTTAATCTCTTTATATCAGAAATTCTTAGACCTGTATTACAAGCAAATAAAAAATATCTTTTAATTTCTGAATTAAGATTTTCAGTATTTGCAAGAGTTTGTAATTCATTATGAGTTAAATGTTCAATTTGAACACTTTCTTCTCTTACTGCTTTGAAATAGGTAAAGGGATTAACGATAATTAATCGCTCCATCACTGCTTTATTCAGAATAGCTTTTAAAACGTTCATATAGGTTACAACCGAGTTAATCGAAAGAAAGGTAGATAAATAATCTTGAAATTCTTTTAACCATATTTCATTGATGTTTTTAAATTTAAGTTTATCTCCTTTAATGAAATCCTTTATATGCTTAAAAGTATTATAATATGGTTTTGCAGAGCGAGGTTTTGCTAAAGTAATTTTCTTTACATATTCAATAAAATCTATATTCTTTTTAAAATTTGTTGTTACGGAATATTCTTCAGCACTCAATTCAATTTGCCTTCTTGCTCTTATGCTCTCAGCAATGGAAAGTGTTTCCTTGTTTACTATCTTATTCTTTCCAAGATACATTTTTAGAAACTCATAATTTCGCTCTCCATTATTCACAATATCTAAATATAAACTATACTCTCCGGTCTTGATTTTCTTTTTTCTTAGCTTTACCATTTTTCTTAGATTGTTGAATTAATAAAATATTAATTAATAATTTCTAATTTCTGAGTAACATTTTCCTTCCTAAAATTACAAAAATTTGATATGTTTTCATAGGTAAAAAGGATATTTACCGAGTAACATCTGAGTAACATTTATAGGGAAAACAATGGAAAGTAATAGTAAACTTAGTGTAAGAGCGAAAAGCGAAAACGATAAAAATAGCATTATTTTAATGCTTATACATTCCTTTGTTATCCGTTAATTGTAAGCAAAGATAAGAGGTTCGAATCCTTAATCGCCCACAGAAAGAAAGCCTTGATAGAAATATCAGGGCTTTTTTGTTATATGGTTTGAGCATCCCGATTTTATCGGTAGGGTCTGAGGTTCTCCGCCTATGGCGGATTAATCGCCCACGAAAAGAAAGCCTGATTACGAAAGTAGTCAGGCTTTTTTGTTATATGGAAGTTTTATTTAAATAATAATTTTGAATTGTGTTAGTATTAAGATATTAATATCTTATCTGCGCGTTATAATCACAAAAATTTAACCTTTTTATAGATTTCAATAGATACTATTTGAAAAAATTTAACTTTCTATTACTTCTATTTCTTCTCTCGATTATATTCTGCAGCCAATTGAAGGCGCAGACTACTCAAAGCGTTTTAGACAGGGCTAATGAGCTTGTTGTAAATGGCAGGCTTGAGGAAGCGCAGACCTATCTTGAGCGTTTCCACCGCGCAAATCCTAAAGAAATAAAAATCACAATAGCCTGCGCAAATGTTGCTTATCAGAATAAAAGATATGGTTTATTCATGGACCTCTATACCGAGGCAATGGAAATGCAGCCGAATAACTATCCGATAAAGCTTGATTATGCCCGAATGCTCTTTGACGTGAATGAGTACGAAACAGCTCTGCCTATATTAGAAGAATACCTTACCTACGACCCGGTTAACATTGAAGCGTTACTGGATAAAGCTATAATTTTAAAGAGTAACGAAGACTTTATAGAATCATACAATGCAGTTTCAAAAGTGCTGACTAAAGACCCGACTAATGTTACAGCGCGCGATTTGAAAGCAGAGCTATTGGTTTTAAAATCGAAGTGGGCAAAGCTGACTGCTAACTACAGCAGTAACAGCCAGTCATTTGATGTATTCGCTCCTGTGCTTGAAGGCGGTATTTATTTCAGCCCGCTATCCTCGCCGCGTCTTTCAATCAGCCCCATGCTTTTTCAGAGAACAAAAGGCGATAACATCAGCATTTACAGACTTCAGTTTGATAACAGGTCATATATTAAGGAATTAGGAGTAGCCAGTGATTACGGAGCGGGACTGATAATGTATCCCGGAACTGAGTTCGACGTTACTGCAAGAGTGCGATTTGAAAAATTTGCTGAACGGTATATACTTTTAACTATAGGCGCTGAACGTAAGCCGTATTTTGCTTCTGTATTCAGTATAGATACAACGGTGATGACTCACGCAGCATCAGGGTCGATTACACTAACTACTAAAGAAAGCTGGAACGGAAAGGCTTCGCTTGAAACGGTTTTCTTCGACGGAGTTGATAATCCGGTTACTACTCTTACCGGCATCCTTTACACACCCCGTTTGAAATTCAAAGATTTGATTTTAAGATCGGGTATGGATTTAACCTTAGCACATCAAAACTGGAAAAATTCGCATCGGATAAAACACCGGAACAAATACTTAACAGCGGAACATCTGCGCCGTTTTTTGGCGGAGATTATTATCCGTATTACACACCGAAAAATTTATTATCGCAATCAGCTTATTTTGCTTTCGGATATTATCCTACGATTGAAACACAGGCATCGCTGACAGTCGGTTACGGTTTGAGCGGCTCAGCTGAAAAGCCATATTTCTTCAGGGATGTTAACGCTATAGGACAGGTCTATCTTTCAAGAGGGTATGTGAAGGAAAATTTTACTCCTGTAGATGTAAATTTTTCAGTGCACTCTCTCATTACCCCTAAAATTGAAATGAACATAGATTTCAATTATTCCAAAAACTACTTCTATATAATAAGGACTCTTTCATTAGGCGTGAAAGTAAATTTCTGGAAGTAACAAATTACTACTCAAAATTCACCTATAATAATTTCCCCCATATCCTTGCATACGCACACTTAGCGGCATTCCATCTTAATTTATAATTATCACATTTATAGTTTCCCTCTTCTTAGTAGCGGCATTCCAATTATTTTGCAGCTAAGGCAAATTTAGCGGAAGTGAAAGAGGTGTTATTTAATTCTCTTTCACTTTTCTTATCCTTTTTTAATTTTTCGAAAATTAGTTAAATTCAAATAACTATATATCAATTTATAATTATTGAAAATTCTTCCAAAAATATTCTTATTTATTGCTCTGTTTTTTACAAGGGAAACTTTTTCTCAGGATAATTTATACGGAGAAGGCGGCAGGTACGAAATATACGCATTTCAGCAGATGCTAAAAGATGGCGATATAGAAGTATTACTGAACATGAAAAAATTTCTCAATGATAATTATTCCCGCATGATTTTGAATGATGGTTCATATACTGTTAGAGAGGCTGCAATGTACATTCTAAGAGAAATGACCTTATTTACTCCCGAAGAAATTATCATAGATTCAAATTTGACCTCAAAGCAATATGCTGATTTTATTACTTTAAATAAAAATAAAATTCATTTTTCTAAGGCTTATAATTCATTTTTTATTACTCCTCTTGAAAACAGAAAAGTAAATTACAAAATAAGAGAGCTCTCATCTTCGCAGCTTTTTGAGCTCGAAAAAAAGCGTAAAAAAATTCTAACTCATTTTAAGCTATGGAATCCAACTATAGATAAGTTCCTTAAAGAAAAAGACCCTATAAGTCTGAAACTAATAGCTGAAGAATATTTCAGAGCAAGTAAATATTTTTCTGAGGAACATTTCAATAATCGCAATGACTATGAGGGAGCACTGAAACTGTTTACAGGAGTTGAGATAGGATTAATTTTGGATAAAGATTCTATTTCGTACAGGCTTCCTTATGCTGCTATAGAAAAACTCCCTTTTGTAATTTACTGGGTAAATCATTATTCCGATTATAAATTTGATGAAAGTTTAAACCGCTTTGTTAATTTAAATGATTCAGTTCAACAATTAACTGAAATTGAAAAATTATTTGATTTGTTAAAATCCTCCGATGATTCAACTGCAATGAATGCTTATATCAAGCTCACAAATTCAGACACTGAGGAAATAATAAAAATTGCGTGGACTTTGCAATCTGGTAGCGAAAGAATGGAGGCTAACAATTCAATAGGAACATTTCCTTATAGTTTTGTAATACAACTTTCGCAATTGACAAAATATTGCAGGGATAATGATATAGACTACACAGGTTCAGAAATATTACAAGAGAACATAAAGAGATTAATGGAAGATCTTGAATTTTCGGAAAGGTTAAAGCTGGAAAATTACCTTATTGAAAATCTTACTCTTGATGAAGCAACAGCAGTTGAATACTGGGCTGCAATAAATGAAGATAGCTGGGGGCTGACATATTCAGCAGGCAGGATTTTAGATAAACTCTATTCAAAGCACTGGCAAGAGCTTATAAATGACGAGAAAAAATTAAAACTTTTTTTAAAAAAAGCTGACCTTTATCATAACTTCGGTATTATAGGTTCGGGTTATCATTTCTATATTAAATTTGAAAATTCATCCCAAGAAACTTTACAGAAATTAAACAGTATTGTAACTGATGATGAAAATATTCTGTCGCAGCTAAATAAAACATTAATATTAAACAGCGACTCAATTAAAAGTAAACTCAGTAAAATTAGTAACAATATTTACAGTGAGGTAAATAAAGATAAATTTTCAGGTGATACAAGTGTGATAAAATTCGTTGATGACAGAGACCTTGCACTAAAAGTAAGGCTTAAACAAAGTGATTCTAATTATGACTCTTATGTTGAAAATCCTGTTAAAGAAATTTTTTTTATACTAAACCGAAAGATAAAGGAAAGATACACAGAATTCAACTGCTCAAAAGTAATATCTAAAATTAACTATGAACAGATTCCTGAAATTTTAAATATTGCAGATAAAATAAACTTTGAAAATTATTCTTATCAGTATGATTTTTTACCAATAGATTTCGGAATTCCAATAAAGCGGGGAAGCTTAGAAAACAATCAGGTAATAGAAGAGTTTTTGGAAAACTACAAAAAATACAGTGAGTACGAGCTTTACGAATACTATTTGGATAAAACAGGTATAGATTATAAAAATACAGACGGGACTTTAAATTACGATAAAATTTATTGGATTCTAAAGTATGATGTTGTACAAGCTTTTGTTGGCGGCGGCGGCGGTGAAAGAGATACAGGAATTTATGCGCTTATAAAATTACTAGAAATTAATTTCAATACCAGATTAAATTATCCTCAAAAATTATGCAACTCACGCGATCTCTTTGGATGTTCGCCCAAAGACAGGGCAAATGAATGGATGGTATTCCTTAAAGAAAAGGGATTATTATCTTTTATAGACAGCGAACCAAGGTCTTTTAATCAGGATTAAGTAGTTTTATTTTAATTCTCGATTCTTCCATACTTTTTTTATTCTTTTTAATTACCTCTATAATGCATATTTTTCTCGTTTGAAACCTCATTGCAAGTGAAGAGCAAACTACTTTTTCTTTCCTCAATAGCAGTTATTTTCGTAATAAACCTGTTTTCCGGTTCTATCGACCCGTATTTTTATACCGTTATTATTTATATCGGCATAAACATTATTCTTGCAACGAGTCTAAATCTTATTAACGGTTACACAGGTCAGTTTTCGCTCGGCCATGCAGGATTTATGGCAATCGGCGGATACTTATCTATTGCTCTCTCCACTTACTTCGCGCCATTTTTTCAGAGCACTTTCGGCACAGGAGCCTTTGGTAATGCAATAACTTTTATTATAGTATTGCTTGCGGGCGGTACGGCAGCGGCTTTAGTAGGCTTGCTTGTCGGTGTTCCTTCACTGAGATTGAAGGGTGATTACCTTGCTATCACAACTCTTGGCTTTGCGGAAATTATAAGAGTAGTGATTCAGAACATGGATGTCATCGGAGCATCGCAAGGATTCAGAGGTGTTTATATTTATGCTAACGGAGTGAAGAGTCCGCAGATGGTTCAGGACTTAGTAGATATGCCGACAGTTTTTTACGCAGTACCGCAGTTCACAAATTTTTTCTGGACATTTTTATTTGTAGCTATAATAATTTATTATGTAAGTAATCTGATTAACTCGACATACGGCAGAGGATTTTTATCGGTGAAAGATGATGAGATAGCGGCTGAGTCGATGGGGATTAACACAACAAAATTCAAAGTATCGGCATTTGTTACGGGTGCTTTTTTTGCAGGCATCGCAGGTGTGCTTTACGGACATTTTAATTTATATTTAAATCCTGAAGATTTTAATTTCCTTAAATCAGTTGAAATAGTTGTAATGGTAATTCTCGGAGGAATGGGAAGCATGATAGGCGTAATAATTGCCGCAGTGCTTTTAACAATTTTACCGGAGTTTTTACGAAGTGTTTCAGAGTACAGAATGATTATCTATGCGCTGCTTTTAATAATAATGATGCTTACACGTCCGCAGGGATTATTCGGATTTAAAGTGAAACTGAAGAAGAAAAAGAAATAATTTCTACATAACTCCGTTACGACGCTGGAGCATCGTAACGAGGACTGTATATGATACATTTGAAATTTGAAATCATAAATCTGAAATTAGATTGAGTTTATTAAAATTAGATAATATTACGATGCGCTTCGGCGGTCTTACCTGTGTTGATAAAGTATCAACTACAGTGGAAGATAATGAGCTTGTCGGGATGATCGGTCCGAATGGTGCCGGGAAGACTACGGTGTTCAATATGATTACGGGAGTGTATGACCCGAGCGACGGCGATATACTTTTTAATAATGAATCAATTGTGCCTTATAAGCCATTCGAAGTTTCGGAGAAAGGTATAAGCAGGACGTTTCAGAATATAAGATTATTTAAATCACTTTCTGTAAAAGATAACGTAAGAGTTTCATTTATAAAAAATATTAAATCAAAATACTTTTCATCTGTCCTGCAGCTTCCGAAATTTTACAAGGAAGAAAAAGAAATCGATAAAAAAATTGATGAGCTGCTTGAGATGTTTGATCTGCTCCATGAAAAAGATGAGTATGCTGTATCGCTTCCATATGGTGACCAGAGAAAATTAGAGATTGTCCGCGCATTGGCAACATCACCGAGACTATTATTGTTAGATGAACCCGCAGCGGGAATGAATCCTACAGAGAAAGTAGATTTGATGAATCTAATTAAAAAGATAAAAGACCTTTTCCATATTTCAATTTTGCTAATTGAACATGATATGAAAGTTGTGATGGGTGTATGTGAAAGAATATTTGTTCTTGAATACGGAAAAAAAATAGCTGAAGGTAAACCTGAAGAAATCCGTAATGATGAGAAAGTTATATTGGCGTACTTAGGAGATACACATCATGCTTGAGATAAAAGACTTACAAATACATTACGGAGCGATAAAGGCAATCAGGAATATTAATTTAAGTGTGCCTGAAGGTTCGATTGTTACTTTGATTGGCTCGAACGGCGCGGGAAAAACTTCTACACTGCGAGCGATTTCCGGAATAATAAAAGTTGCAGGCGGTTCGATAACATATAACGGAGACAATATAACAAATTTACATCCTGAAAAGATTGTGAAGATGGGTATATGCCAGTCGCCGGAGGGAAGATTGATTTTTTCTAACTTAACTGTTGAAGAAAATCTTTTGATGGGTGCTTACACTAGAAAAGATAAACAGGGAATAAAGGATGATTTAGAATTTGTATTTTCATTTTTCCCAAGATTAAAAGAAAGAATAAAACAATTAGGCGGAACGTTAAGCGGCGGTGAGCAGCAGATGCTTGCAATATCACGCGCCTTAATGTCAAAACCAAAAGTGCTTTTGCTTGATGAGCCCTCGTTGGGTATAGCTCCGTTATTAGTAAAAACAATTTTTGAAAAAATAGTTGCGCTGAACCACTCAACAGGAATTACAATTCTGTTAGTTGAACAGAATGCAAACTTAGCTTTATCTATAGCAAACTATGGATATGTATTAGAAACAGGCGAAATAATTTTAGAAGGCAAAGCCGATGAGCTTGCGAAAAATGAAGAAGTAAGGAAAGCTTATTTAGGGGAGTAGTCGGATTTAAGAATTAAGATATAAGATTTAAGATTTTTTATAATTCTAATCATAAAACTTAAAATTTATATTTTAATTTTAGAATGACTAAGGATGAGCTTAAAGATTGAACGAAAGAGTTTGGAAAGCGTATAATAAAGATGGTGAATGCTTTGCCAAATAATAAAGCAGCAAATGTTATTAGTTATCAAATTATAAGGTCTGCAACTTCTGTTGGAGCAAATTACAGAGCAGCTTGCAGATCAAGATCCACGGCAGAGTTTATTTCTAAGATAAATGTTGTAATGGAAGAAGCCGATGAAACATTATATTGGTTGGAGTTATTAGTAGAAACGGACTTAATGAAGAAAAAATTATTAGAAGATTTATTAGTAGAGGCAAACGAGCTTACTGCAATATTTGCCAGTACATTAAAAACAATAAGAAAGAACAAATCTTAATTCTTAAATCTCATATCTTAAATTATGAACATTAGATTAGCAGACAGAATGTCCAGGCTTGGGACAGAAACAGCATTCGAAGTTTTAGCGAAAGCAAAAAAACTCGAAGCCGAAGGTAAAAAAATAATACACTTGGAAATCGGCCAGCCCGATTTTCCTACTCCGCAGAATATCTGTGATGCAGCAATCGCTTCTATAAAAGCAGGCGACCACGGCTACACTCCGTCAAACAGAATAGTTGAGCTGAGACAGGTTATAGCAGATTACATCACCCGCACTCGCGGAGTGCAGAGAGATGCAGATGAAGTTGTGATGATGCCGGGAGCAAAGCCTGTAATGTTTTATGCAATGCTTGCGCTGGTAAATGAAGGCGATGAAGTGATTTATCCGAATCCGGGATTTCCGATCTACGAATCGATGATAAATTTTGTAGGCGGAACAGCTGTTCCGTTGAAACTAGAGGAGTCAAAGAATTTCTCTTTTGATGTTGAAGATTTAAAGAAGTTGATAACTCCGAAAACAAAATTAATTATTATTAATACTCCGCAAAATCCTACAGGCGGAATTCTAACTGAAGATACAATCAGAAAAATCGCTGACGTTGTGAAAGATACAGATATAATGATACTGAGCGATGAAATTTATTCAAGGTTAATTTTTACAGGAGAGCATTTCAGCATTACACAGATTCCGGGAATGCTTGAGCGTACAATTATACTGGAAGGATTTTCAAAGACATATGCAATGACGGGATGGAGAGCAGGTTACGGAGTAATGAGAAAAGATCTTGCCGAATTGTTTTCAAAGCTGATGACTAACAGCAATTCATGCACAAACTACATGGTGCAGAAAGCATGTATCGAAGCATATACAGGTCCGCAGGATGCAGTCGAATATATGAAGTCGGAATTTTTAAAGAGAAGAGATGTAATTGTTGACGGATTGAATTCAATCCCGGGATTTTCATGCGTAGTGCCTGACGGCGCTTTCTATGCATTCCCGAACATAACAAAGACAGGATATGATTCAAGAAAGCTTTGCGACCACTTATTATACAATGCAGGTGTTGCATGTTTATCAGGTACGGCATTCGGCGCATTTGGTGAAGGCTATTTGAGATTCTCCTATGCAAACTCAACTGAAAATATTCAGGCAGCAATTAAAAAGATAAAGGAAGTACTTTAAGTTATGAGTTATGAGTTATGAGTTATGAGTTATGAGTTATGAGTTATGAGTTATGATATACTGTTAATTGCTAATTGCTAATTGCTAATTGCTAATTGCTAATTGCTAATTGCTAATTGCTAATTGCTAATTGTTAATTGAAAAGATGAATTATAAATTATTAGGTAATGCCGGTGTAAGGGTTTCGGAAATATGTCTTGGTACAATGACGTTTGGTTCGGATACTGATTTCGGCTGCGACTACGAAACAAGCAAAAAAATCTTTGATGTATTTGTAAATAAAGGCGGCAATTTTATTGACACTGCTAATATTTACACAGCGGGCAACAGTGAAATGATAACCGGTGATTTGATCCGCGCCGAGAGAGACCACTTTGTTCTTGCTACAAAATATACGCTCTTTGATAAAAAAGGCGACCCGAATTTTTCCGGCAACTCAAGGAAAAATATGATGCGCTCTGTTGAAGGAAGTCTGAAACGATTGAACACTGAGTACATCGATTTATTCTGGGTGCATGCATGGGATTTTACCACTCATGTTGAAGAAGTTATGCGTGGACTTGATGACTTAGTTTCACAGGGAAAAGTAAATTATATCGGAGTATCTGATACTCCTGCCTGGGTTGTTGCGCAGGCAAATACAGTAAGTGATTTTCGCGGCTGGTCAAAGTTTTGCGCTTTGCAGATTGAATATAGCTTAACGCAAAGAACTCCTGAAAGAGATTTATTTCCGATGGCAAAAGAATTTGACCTTGCAGTAACATCATGGGCGCCATTGGCCGGCGGAGCGTTAACCGGAAAATATTTAAAAGATGAAAAGGGAAGAGTACCCGAGCACAGCTTAAGAAGAAATGAAAAGAGCACTGCTATCGCGAAAGAAGTTGTGAAGATTGCTGAAGAGCTTGGAAAATCTCCGGCGCAGGTTGCTTTGAACTGGAACAGACAAAAAGAACAGATTGTAATTCCTATAGTAGGCGCAAGAAAAGTTGAGCAGATAGAAGACAGCTTAGGATGTCTGGATTTTAAATTATCCGATGAAAATATTAAAAGACTTGATGAAGTAAGTAAAATTGAACTTGGCTTTCCGCATGATATGCTGCAAAGCGACCAGGTGAAGGAAGTGATTTCCGGTGGAACACACTCTCAAATTGAAAACCACAGAAACAATAAAATTAAATAAAAAAATACAGTAAATGGAACAACAAGTAACCCCTGAACAAATCAAAGAGAAAATTTTAGAAATCTTCAAAGCTAACGATGCGATTTCGGTTGCTTCAACAGGCGGAGAGTATTCACCATGGATACTCGGCGCATATTTTGCCAGTGACGGATTAACTATATATTGCTTTTTAGAGACTGCAGGAAAATCTTACAGAAATATTTTTCTGAATAAAAGCATAGCTATATCAATTTCAAAAAATGATGCGATGCAGGATTTTCTTCAGGGCAAAGGCACTATTGAAATGCTGCCCAATGAAGATGAAGATAAAGTAAGAAATATGATACTTGCAAAAATGCCATGGTTCAAGACTTATACTCCCGTTGCTCCCTGCAGAATTAAAATTGACAAGTTTTTTGTTACTTCTTTGGCAAGCGGATGGTTCCCAGCAAAAGTATTGGAACCTTGAAGAATTTTTAGTAAATTAGAGTTCTCATAGCTAAAAAAGCCATTGTCTTCAGATTTATCGGGGCAATGGCTTCTATTTTTAAACCCTGATTTCTTTTAATGATTTCAGGGTTTTTTATTTTATCACTTTTAAAAAGTAAAGAAAGTATTACTTTTGACATTCAATCACTGATTTAGCGGATTATAAATGATTGATGCTGATTTTTTCAGGGTAAATCATTTTAAATGAATGTAACAGTTGATTAAAAAAATAAAAAATTTGAAGACTGATTTTCTTATAGTAGGCAGCGGTATAGCGGGGCTTTCGCTCGCAATAAAATTATCCGAGCTTGGCAAGGTTACGATAATTACAAAAAAGCAAAAAGCTGAATCGAATACTAACTATGCGCAGGGCGGCATTGCAACTGTTTTTGCCGATGACGATACATTCGATCTGCATATAAAAGATACGCTTGACTGCGGCGCTGGATTGTGCAATGTTAAATCAGTAGAAAAAATTGTTACTGAAGGACCGCAAAGAATAAAAGAACTGATTGAGCTTGGTGTACATTTCAGCAAGGAGCATGGCGAGATTTCATTGGGAAAAGAAGGCGGTCACTCACGAAACAGAATATTACACTCAAGAGATTTGACCGGCAAAGAAATAGAGAGAGCCTTGCTGCATAAAATTTCTCTTATTCCTAAAATAAAAATTTACGAGTACTACTTCGCAATTGATTTACTCACTCCCAGAAATTTTAAAATTAAAAATTCAAAAGAGAAAAATAAGTGCTATGGTATCTATGCTTATAATGTAAATTCAAACAAGGTTGAAAAGATTGTTTCATCGTATACGATTTTATGCTCGGGCGGATTAGGACAGATTTACCAGCATACAACTAACCCTGCTATTGCAACAGGCGACGGATATGCAATGGGATACAGAGCCGGATGTACAATTGCAAATATGGAATTTGTCCAGTTTCATCCTACAGCGCTTTATGAAAATAAAGAAACTTCTGACCTTCAGGTATTTTTAATTTCTGAAGCAGTAAGAGGAGCAGGAGCAATATTAAAAACACGCGATGGAAAAGAGTTTATGCAGAAGTATGATAAAAGAAAATCATTAGCGCCGAGAGATATTGTAGCGCGGGCTATCGATGCTGAATTAAAAAAGAGCGGTGATACTAATGTGTTTCTGGATATGCGTCATATAAGTAAGAAAGAAATATTAAGTCATTTTCCGAATATATACAGGCATTGCTTGAAGCTCGGTATTGATGCAACAAAGCAGATGGTTCCTGTTGTGCCTGCAGCACATTATTCGTGCGGAGGAATAAAAACGGATTTGTTCGGCCGAACTAATGTTGAAAATCTTTTTGCCTGCGGAGAAGTTACAATGACGGGTGTACACGGCGCAAACAGACTTGCATCGAATTCTTTACTGGAGGCATTGGTGTTTTCAAATGCTATCAATGATTATTTTAAAAATAATTTTAAAAAAGATGCACAGGAAAAACTAACTAAGCTTCACAATAATATTTTAAACTGGGATGACAGCGGAACGGTTAATACTGAAGAATGGATTTTGATCTCTCACAATAAAAAAGAAATTAAAGAAATAATGAGCGACTATGTCGGTATAGTAAGAAATACTATAAGACTGAAGCGTGCGTATAGAAGAATTTTAATGATGAAAGATGAGATAAGAGAGTTTTATAAAAAAACAAAAGTAAGTGTGGATTTACTGGAGTTAAGAAATCTTGTTACAGTTGCAGCTTTGATAGTGGAGTCAGCAATGAAAAGAAAAGAGTCACGGGGATTGCATTACATGCTTGATTACCCTAAAAAAGACGATAAGAATTTTTTAAAAGATACAATCATTAAAAAGAAAATTAAAAATATAAAATAATAAAATGAAAAATCTCTCTTTTGTTTTATTCGCTTCTCTGCTCTTTATTTTTTCAAATGCAAAAGCGCAGAATCCTGAAATAAAGGATATTACCCATAAAACGAATGTTACTTCCGTATGGGAAGTAAACACTGATGTTTGGGAAAACGCTGTAGGCGCAGGACTGCACTACCCGTCGCTGCTGAACGCAAGATATATACAGCAGGGATTAAAGAAAGGCGACTATCAGATCTCTGTTGTAGTACATTTAGCTGCCGGATACTGGCTGCTGAATGATGCTGCTTATGCAAAACATACGGGGAAATCGAAGGGCAATCCAAATAAAGATTTAGTTGCGCAGCTGATAGCTGACGGAGTGAGTGTTGAAATATGCGGAGTTACTATGGAAAATAATAAATGGACTGCAAGCGACTTGCTGCCGGGAGTTATGATACTGGGAATGGGCGCTTATGCGCGCATTGTTGATTTACAAAAATCAGGTTACTCCTATATCAGATTTTAATTTTATATTTCAAATTCTCTCAAGTTAAATTCTCAATAAAATTAATAATGAAGACCCTCTTTACCTGTATTGTTCTGTTAATTTCTTCACTAAGTTTTGCGCAGGAAAAAAATGCACCTGAACGCGTAAGAACTTATGATGTACAGCATATTAAAATGAATATTAATATCGACTGGGATAAAAAAATGATTCTTGGAAATGTTGAAACTAAGATTGTTCCGCTTTCAGATAACTTTAATGAATTTGAAGTTGATGCTGTGGCTTTTAAAATAAATTCAATTACAGATAAGAACGGGAAGAGATTAAAGTACGATTACGATGATAGAAAAATTACAGTAATACTTGATAATTCTTATACAACAAATGATACAATTATATATACGGTCGATTACACATGCGTACCGCAAAGCGGATTGTATTTTATTTATCCGCAGGAACTGACACCAAACTATAAAAAACAAATCTGGACGCAGGGCGAAGGTGAAGATAACAGATACTGGATACCGATATATGATTACCCCAATGATAAAACTACGAGTGAGATGTATGTTACAACGGATTTAAATCTTCACACATTATCGAACGGCTCATTGGAATCACAAACTCCTTCCGGCGCAGATAAATACACTGCGCATTGGGTACAGGATAAACCTCACTCGACATATTTAATTATGCTGGCAGTTGGAGATTTTGATATAATACAGGATGCATACAATGATATTCCGGTACAGTCATATGTTTACCCGGATAGACTGGCAGATGGAATGTATTCGTTCAGAAATACAAAAGAGATGGTGCAAGTATTTTCAGAGAAGTATGGAGTGATGTATCCGTGGGCAAAGTTCTCGCAGATAACAGTAACGGATTTTATCTACGGCGGAATGGAAAATACAAGCGCAGTTGTACTGAATGAGCGCGCATATTATTCGCCTGAAGTTGAAAAAAATTATTCGGCTGAAGGTTTGATATCACATGAGCTCGGGCATCAGTGGTGGGGAGATTTAATTACATGCCGCAACTGGAATGAGATGTGGCTCAACGAAAGCTTTGCAACTTTCAGCGATGCATTATGGAGTGAGGAAAAATATGGAAGAGACGAATATGATTATCAGATTCTCCGCAACGGAGATAACTCAATAAGAGTTGATTCAGTTATAGGAAGATATCCGATATGGGCAGGGTACGGAAGCGTAACAACAAACAATTATGATAAAGGTTCTGTTATAATAAATACGTTCAGATATATTTTAGGTGATAAATTTTTTCCCTCGCTTAAAACTTTTCTGACTGACTATGGGTATAAAAATGTAGAGAGTCAGGATTTAGTCGATGCTATTAATAAAACATGGAACAGCGACCCAAACCTTGACCAGCCGCCGGCAGATTTTAAATGGATGTTTGACCAGTGGATATGGAAAGCAGGGCAGCCTGAGTTTATTATATCTTATGATTATGATGCGGTGAATAAATTGGTGCTCCTTACAGTAAGGCAGGGACAGAAAGAAGATTCTCTTACACCTGTTTTCAAAACCCCTGTAGATGTAAGGATAAAAAGTTCTGATGAGAATAAAATTGAAAAAATTAATATTACGGAGAGAACCCAGATATTTAAAATTAATTTCAATTCAGTCCCTGATTTTGTTCAGTTTGATTACGGCAATAACATACTTGATAAGTCAAAAATAAACAGAAGCGTTGGTGATGTATATAATCAGATCTTGCAGAGTGAAAATGCAATAGACAGGATAACGGCGATTCGTGAACTGCCGGGTAAGTCCTTCGATAGAATGATAACCGATGTTTTGTATAATGTTTTAATAAGCGATAAATTTTACGGAGTAAGAAGTGAGGCTGCAAGCGCTCTTGGTAAATTAAAGAGAATACAAGTTGCGGATATATTGATGAAGGGCTATGATATACAGACGCATCCGAAAGTGAAGAGAGAAATTTTAAAAGCTCTTACAAATTATAAAGATGAAAAAGTACTTAAATTTGTATTGAGAAAAATTAAAGATGAGAAAGATAATTATATTGTATCGGATGGAATTGATGCACTGGTGAAGCTGGCTGAGCCGGGAGATCTGTATGAATACGTAAAGCCGTTTATGTACAGGGAGTCACACAGGAATGTTGTTATGGGTTCTGTAGCAGATGCGCTAAAAGCTGCGAACAAAGTAAAAAGTGATGAAAGAATAAAAACTTATTTTAAGGAAATAGGATTCGGAGTAAATATTCCGAGCAGACTGAGAGCAGATGTTTTAAGAGGTCTGAGACCCTTTGCAAAAGATGAAGATATAAAAACACTTGCGAAAGAATATATAGATTTCAATGCAAGATTTGTGAAGTCGGAATTGATTGCTCTGCTGGGAGAATCTGAAGATAAGAGTATGATTGATTTTTTAAATGAAATGAAAAAGAATACATCAGATGAAAGGATTTACAAAAATTTAACTGCTGCAATTAAAAAATTAAACGGTGAAAAATAATTGAGAAAAATAGTTAGTATAGTATTTATTTGTAGTGTGATGCTCCTTGCCGGGTGTTCAAAGAAAGATGTGAAACAGGAAGGTGCTGTGAATAAAAGTGACAATACTCTATCAGCTGCCGGCACAGGTGATAAAGACAAGAATTTTAAAATACAGTATGCTTCACCGCGAATGGTGTATAAAATTGAAGAGGCTGACTTAGATAATAACGGGAAGGATGAATACATTGTATTCAGTATTGCAAACGATACGCTTAATAAAACTGCGCATCAGTTTTATAAATTCGATATGATGGAGGTATTTGTGAAGGACAGCGTGAATAATTCTTACAAAAAAATTGCAACTGATACTGTAGATTTCTCCAATGAGTACTGGATTATGAATCTTGAAAAAGATAAATCTAAGCAAATTATAATTAAGACTGATATGGGCGGGAATGATGCTGTGAACTCGCGCGGTATGTATGTTTTTAATTTTGCTTCGGATAAAATTAACCTCGTAAAATATTTTGATACGGGAAATCCCGAAGTGAAAGATGTTAATGCTGACGGCAATAAAGAGATTTTAGTTTCTGATTCTTTCTTCGGAATTTTGCCTGAAGCAAGTGCTATATATTCCACGTCTGAGATTTATAAATATTATGACGGCAAATTAAATCAAAGCAACAAAGAATTTAAAAATTATTTCTTAGGAAAAGCATCTGATGCGCTTGCTGAATATAATAAAGTAAAAGACAGGATTAATAAAGGTGAGAAAATAAAAACATCTGAATATCTTTTATATAAAAAGACAGCTGAAATAATTTTAGCTTACTCCGCCGCAGAAGATTATAGCTTGATAACAAAATTCTGGAGCGATGATAATACATTCCTTCAAAAAAATCTTGAAGATGATGAGTATCAGGACCTGAAAAAATTTATATCTAAACTTCCGCCTATTGCAAACACAATCTGAAAATAATCAGTATGACATTTTACTTTCGATAGTAATTGTTACATGGAATGCAGAGGATGAGATAGAAGCATGTCTGAATTCAATTATAAGATATAATAAAGACATACCAATAGAAATAATTGTCATCGATAACGATTCAAAGGATAAGACGAGGAATATTTTAAAGAATTATGCAGTACAGACAGATTTTATAAAGGTAATTCTGAACGATGATAACAAAGGATTTACACTTGCAAATAATCAGGGAATTAAAGTTGCGCAGGGAGATTTTATTTTACTGCTTAATCCCGATACGAAAGTTACGGAAAACGCTTTAATAAAATTAATTGAACAGCTTGCAACATCGGGGACTATGGGGGCAATTGCTCCGCAGTTATTGAATGAAGACCATACTATTCAGCCGTCATGCAGGACTTTCCCGAGATACTGGGATATGTTCTGTGAGCTTACTCTGCTCTCAAAACTTTTTCCAATGAGCAAAATTTTTGCCAGGTGGAAGATGAATTATTTTAATCATAATGAAATTGATGAAGTAGAGCAGCCAATGGCAGCAGCGCTGATGATTAAAAAAAATGTGATGGATAAAGTTAACGGATTCGATGAGAGATATAAAATGTTCTTTAACGATGTTGACCTATGCAAAAGCATTGTTGATGCAGGATATAAGATTTATTTTTATCCTGACTCGAAAATATTTCATATTAAAGGCGCGAGCATTTATAAGGACAGAAAAAATATGCTGAAAATCTGGAACGATGACTGTATTATATATTTTAAAAAGCATTACAATAATTTTTTATTAATCTCTTTGCTCAACATAGGGTTAAAACTTTCACTTCCATTCAGAAAATAGTTTATTATGAAAGCAGCTATAGCGCAAATAAATTCAATACTTGGGGATTTAAATAAAAACATCGAACGCCACATCGATTGCTGCAATAAGGCAATCGCTGAAAAAGCGGATATGATTATTTTCCCGGAGTTATCGTTAACAGGGTATTCGCTGAAAGATATTAATTACGATATTGCATTCAATCCATATAAGACTGATAAGCTGAAAGATCTGTTAAAGCTCAGTAAAAAAATTTCCATTATATGCGGATTTGTAGAAGAGGCAGAAAATTTTGCTGTGTATAATTCTGCAATTCTTTTAGAGGACGGTGAAATAAAAGGTGTACACAGAAAAATTTATCCGCCGACATACTGAATATTTGAGGAGTTCAGATATTTTTCTATGGGAACAGAATGCGCTCCGATTGAATCAAAATTCGGTAAGCTTGGAATTATGGTATGTGAAGATTTGTGGCATATGTCAGTTCCATATACTATGGCTATGGCCGGCGCAAAAATTTTAATCGGTATTGCATGCTCGCCGACGCGGTTAGCCGTTAATACGGAAAATTTTAAAAACTATGATGTGAACTCCGACCATCATAAAACTTATGCAAGAATTCTATCTTCATATCTGCTCTTTTGTAACCGTGTTGGATTTGAAGACGGTGTCAATTTCTGGGGAGGCAGCGAGATTGTTGACCCTGCAGGGAATATTTGTGTAGTTGCAAAAATTTTCGATGAAGATATGATTTACTCTGAAATAAGCGAGAATGAGGTGCAGAGAGCACGTAGAAATGCCCGTCATTTCATCGATGAAGATATTGATAAAACAATAAAAAATCTTGTCAAACTAAACAAAAGCTGAACTTTTATACAGATTTTCCGTTACATTTATCACTGGAAGCAACTGAGTGCCAAACTAAATTCATATAAATTTGAATTTTATTTGGCATTTATATTGTAAGGCAAATTTCTTATTTTTGTAAACGATTTATGATAGCAAATTTAACAGATAGAGAGAAAGAAATATTACGCTGCGTTGTGGATAATTTTATCCTGCACGCATCGCCAGTGGGTTCGCGGAATATTTCTAAGCAAAGCGATTTGAACCTTTCACCTGCAACTATCCGGAACGTGATGAGTGATTTGGAAGAAATGGAATTGCTCCGAACTCCGCATACCTCTGCGGGAAGAGTGCCTACCGATAAAGCTTACAGATATTATATTGATACATTGATGGGCAAGGAAATTTTGCAGGATGCTGAGATAAGGTCGATTAAAAATCAGATCAACGATTTAAAAAATACAGTCAACGAACCGGAAGAAATTTTTTCTGAGACTTCAAAGATTCTCGGAAAAATTTCACACATGCTTGCAGTGGTAAGTGAACCTTTATTAACTACCGGAGTTTTTGCAAAGCTTGAACTTGTGAGCTTATCATCTACAAAAATACTTGCAGTGCTGAACATTCGTTCAGGAATTGTAAAGACACTTATACTTGAGCTTGATTCGGAAATTTTGAAATCAAAGCTGGATAGAATTTCATCATTATTGAATGAAAGACTTTGCGGACTTACCCTGAAAGAGATAAAAGAAACGTTTGCACAGAGGATTGGAGATTTAAAATCTGAAAATCCTGAACTGATACAATTGTTTATCAATACAATCGATAAATTTTATGATGAAGAAAAAGGCGGGAAGATATACCTTGGTGGAACGAGTGAAATAATTTCACAGCCGGAATTTATTGATATGAAAAATGTTAAGAGTATTATAAATTTGACTGAGGACAGGAATTTTGTTGTCCATATTTTTCAAAATTCGGATTTGCTGAATCAGAACGTATCGATTAAAATCGGTGATGAGAATGCCGATGATAAACTGAAAGATTTAAGCGTACTTACTACTGCTTATTCATTCGGAGATGTAAACGGAAAGATTGGTGTTATAGGACCAAAAAGAATGAACTATGCAAAGATGATAACTTTACTTGAATACACTTCTAAACTTATTACTGAAATGGTGATTTAATTTGTTTAAAAATTTTAAAAAAGGAAATATATACAAAGCCATAATGAAAGATAAAAATAAAAAAGAAAATAACACTGTAGAAACCCCTGAAGAAAATGTAAATGAAGCCGGAAAAGAAACTGGAAAAGAAACTGTAGAACTTACTGAAATTGAAAAGCTTAAACAGGAAAACGGAGAGCTGAGAGATTTACTTCTCAGAAAAGTTGC
>JBHEKU010000062.1:0-5593 GCA_041859205.1 Ignavibacteria bacterium
ACATTTGCAATACAGTGTGGAGGACGAGCAATGAAGGAAGCTCATGGACAAATTTAAACTGCCCTACTGCTCCCGGAGCATTTATACAAAGGATGATAACTGTAACCGATAACGGAGTTGTATTTGCATGCCCGCAGGATATGGGCGGAGTGAACAGAGGAAAGCTTATGGTTTACAGCGGCGGCGCTTGGAGCGACAGAACTCCTCCCGGTATCGGGCAAACACAGATAGAAAGAGTAAGAGTTCAGCCGAGAAGTAATAATGTAGTATATGCTTTAGCAAGCGGAGAGAATACGACAGCCAATAAAATTTTTAAGTCTACAAATCAGGGATTGAACTGGACGAATATAACAGGAACGGGATTAGACGATGTACCGATGGCTGATATGGTTGCGCATCCGACTGACCCTAACAGGCTGTATGTAGGAACACAGGGCTTCGGGTTTTTCGGAACAACAAACGGCGGAGCAAACTGGTATCCGTGGAATAACGGTATGCCGAAGAGCGTGCGGGTTTCGGAGATGACTTATATAGACAGCGGATTTGTATCGCAAAGATTTTTAATTTATGCAGCAACGTTCGGCAGGGGAATATATATAAGAGATTTAGACGATGACCCTTCAGGAATAGGAAACAGCAGTATAGTTGCAGAGAATTATTCATTAAGGCAGAATTATCCGAACCCGTTTAATCCTATGACAACAATAGAATTCAATATGAAGAAGGCGGGAATAGCAAAGATGGACGTATTTGATATTAACGGAAGACTGATATCAACATTGTTCGACGGATATAAACAGGAAGGAAGACAGTTTGTGAAGTTCAGCGGATATGATATGCCAAGCGGAGTTTACTTCTATAGATTCACGGCAAACGGATTTGCTGATACAAAGAAGATGATGATAGTGAAATAATGTTTGTAAATAGTTACTCGTTTATCGTTATTCGTAAAAATTATTTTAATAATTATAAAAAAATATGAAATCAAAAATTCTTCTCTTAGTAATTTTAATTCTATCTTCAGTAAATGCATTTGCGCAGTTGAACACTCCCTCGATTGCCGTATCAAATGTAACATGGGGAAGCTTTACGTTAACGCTATCGAATACATCTTCAGGAATTCAGAATACAAGATGGATAATACGCGAAACTGCTGCCGATACAGTAATGGATACGTGGTGGAACCAGTGTGATACAGCGGGCTCGTGGATATCGTTTCCTTTTACAGCAGATCAGAATGACTTAACGGTAAAAAATATTTTAGGATGCAAGCCGGGGCAATCATACACGGCTAATGCAATGTACAATAACGGAGTGATATGGTCGCCTTCAAGCAATGTAATAAATTTTACAACAAGCGCAGAACCTGTGCTGACGGGTGCGGATACTCTTCACGTAGTTCTGTGGGGTCACTCATTACTTGACTACGGTGACCAGTGTATGCTGAGAACTTTGATAAGATGCGGCAATGAAGATTATAATTACGCAGATAACATTGCTCACATGCTTCAGACAGCGCTGAGAATTTCCACAGGTAAAAAGATATCTGTAATAAACAGGGGAGTGAACGGTTCGCAGCACTCTGACTGGTATAACGATTATCACAGTGAATACTTGCCGGGCGGAAGATATGCTGACCATAATGCATACCCGATAGCAGTATTTTTCTTCGGAGCAAACAATGCGCATAACGGATATCCTGCAGCAAGCTTTGGCAATGATATGAGAAGCAATATAAGTTTCCTAAACGGGCTTGGAGTGAAAGTTGTTTATAATTCAATCCATCATACAAAGGAAAGCTTTGTAGATGCCGGCACGCAGATAGCATACAGAGATATATGGAATACGGTAATGAATGAAAATGCTGCTAATCCGAAAGTAAAAAGAGGGGTGGATTTATATTCGCTGTTCAATTCGAATGAAAGCAGATATTTAGGTGCAGATAAAGTGCATCCGGATTTATCGGAAGGTATGAATGAAGTTGCAAGGCAGCTTGCGCCGATTGTTCAGACAGTGACTAGTGTTAAGAAAATTGAGGGATTTGTACCGAACAGTTTTGAGCTGTATCAGAATTTTCCGAATCCGTTTAATCCTTCGACAAGCATAAGATACAGCATTAATAAAGCGGACTTTGTGAGCTTAACAGTGTATGATATGAACGGAAGAGAAGTGAATAAATTAATTTCAGAAAACCAGGGAATAGGATTTTACGAAGTAAACTTTGATGCTGCGAGCCTTGCAAGCGGAATTTATTTTTACAAGCTTGAGACGGGAAGTTTCAGTGAAGTAAAAAAGATGTCATTAGTGAAATAAAAAATAGTAAATAAAAATCATGTCTCAGAAAGCTTTAATCATTTGCTCCCTCCTCTAAACACTAACAATAACTCCTGTATGCAAACGCATACAGGAGTTCCTTATCAATTTCAATTAATACTATTAATATTGGTATGCCTGTTTTGGTTTTTCGTACAGTTCGTAGCATTTTTCGACAAGCCATTCCCTGTTGGGGATAAGGTCATCTTTTCCAATTTTATTTTTTATAAGCTCAGCCTCTAAATTATTTTCATTTTTCTCTTTAAGTTTAATCAATTTTTCTACAGTTGTCAGGAATCTTAATTCATTATCGATTTTTTTCTTAGAGATAAATTTGTTTGAACGAAGCTGTTTTTTAAAAAGGCTTATTTGATCTAAAGCTTCAACAAATTTTCCCAATTCATACAAAGACCTTATTGTAAGAGCATGAATTTTTTCTTCATAAGTTTTATCAAGAGATTGAATTTTTTTCAATTTTGCAAAAACTTTTTCATAAGAGAAACTATGGAAATAATAATAGGCTTCAGTTAAATTTATCATATCATCACGAAAATCCGGGTGCACATATTTAGAATATACCAGTAATGATTTAAATTTATTTTTATCCTTAAATGCATCATAGTTTACAAGCATGTTCAGGTACTGCTCTTTTAAAAAGAACTCTGATTTACTATTTGCAAATAAATTCCTTTCTAAAATAGCTTCCTGCAAATTTAAATATTCTTTTGAAAACTCTTCGCCAAACTCAACTGATTTTTTTTGTATCATACAATAAGATTTCAAACAGTTCAGGTGATAGCTTAAGTCGTCGACACTCATTTCCTTCGTATGCTCGAGTACCTTTCTTTTATATTCATAATATTTGTCTTTATTTTTCAGATCATAAACCGCCTCGAAATAGCAGCCTAGAAGATTAAGATATGTATCGTACTTATTGTACGGTTTTATTATTTCAAAAAGCTGCGCTATTAAACCATGCTGGTGTACTTTTTCAAAAATGTTGTAATTTTCATTGGAGAAAATACGTGAATAGTTAAAACTGTTAACAGAAACCGATATAAGTTCTGCAATAAAAAAATTAGTAAGAGGAACGGCTGTTTTATTTAATTCAGCAAGATGGTTTTGAACAAACTCTTTCCTGTTATTTTTTTCAAAGAGTATTCCAAACTTTATTTTTTCAATTTGAACCAGATATTGTTTCAGAAAAACATTTGAATCCAGATCTTCAAAATTATTTATTTTCAAATAAATATCTTTACTCTGTAACGCGAAAATATTTTTAAGTGACCTTTTTCTTAATTCCTCCAGAAAAGGTATATCACAGAAGATTCTATTATTTTCATTTGCAACCTGTTTAATATAATTTAGAGAAAGTTTGTATAATGCGCTTAGCCCTTCATTAATCTTTGCATAGTTAAATTGTTCGCCGGGATAAACTTTTTCAAAGATACTTTCCCTGGTAAAATTTATATCTGTGAAGAATGGATAATAATCCTTCATCACATCGAATAATTTTACAATTTTTTTCCTTTTGTTGAAGAAAGGAGAATCTAAAAAATCCCTAAAACGCGGTAATTCATTCGGATTTAAGGTTTTTAATATATCTACAAAATGGCAATTGACCATCTGAGTGAAATTTTATTTTTTCTACCCTAAATTATGTAAAATTCCGCAAAAAATCTACAAATTTATTAAAATTAGAAATATTTCCATTTTATTTTTGTCTTTAATGAGTTTTGCAATTCGAACTAAACATACCTAATTTTATCTAACAAAAAATAGAACTCCTTATGAACAACTTTAAAATTTTTCTCCTCCTTGTTTTTGCCGTAATATCATTTAGCAGCGCTACCCCTAATTTTGTTTCAGCTCAAACTGACTTGCAATATAAAGCATCAAGCGCAGAGATAGTTAGATATGAATTTATAGATGGAAAATGGTATATAGTCACATATGACGAAGATGGTAGAATTGTTGATAGAGAAGCTCAGGAATAACTATAATTTTTCATATTACCCCCTAATAAAATTAAAGGACTTATTATGTTCAAATGCTGGATTTACATCTCGGGGGAAGAACAAAATTCTCATTGCTCTGCTGAGCAAGTATCCGAAAAAGCGGAAGTTTACAATAAAAGTAACAAAGAAGCCGAATCTAAAAAAATTGACTCATATATTCCGGGTATGAGAAGATTCGGATTTTTTGACAGGTTTATAAATTTTTCGTAGTTCAATAAAAGGTGTCATTCATCTGTTGCCGAAGGTTATGTGCCACTCCCCCTTTGGCAGCGGATTTTTAACTAAAAAGGCTTATCTCTTACCGGTAAGCCTTTTTGTATTTACGAAATCACGTTAAAACTAGTGCAGAACTATTTAGGTGGTGCAGGCGGATTTATATTTATTGTCTTCAGCATTGCATCAACAATTGGTTTGTACTGATCATAATTCTGTTTTCTCACTTGTACATTTATAGAGAGCTTATCAGCTTTTAAAAACATGTAGTATCTTACCGATGTATATCCAGCAAGAGTCCTAGGCTCGCCAACGTAAGCAGTTATAGTACTGTCATTTACAGGGAATAATGTTTTGGTATCTGAAGCTTTGAATTCTTCTTTACCTGCATTATCGATACTTATGAATACATTGATTGTTCCTTTAGGAGCTGAGGTATCGGCAAGTGCAATGCCTTTTGAATCTGCATTTATCTCTGATAAATAGTTTGCCAGTGCCCAGTTTTTTGGGAATACCATTTTTAAGCCAAAGACCTGATCATTCAATTCTGTTTTATTGGAGTCGGGTATATTGTTATTAGCTGTTTTGATTGAATCAGCTTTTCGTAAGCTGTCATTTCCTGCCTGTAATTTTCTTAATGAATCTAACTGCCTTGTAGCATCATTTGTTAAATTCGTATCCTGCGGAATATTTACCTTTGGTCTTGTTATTTTCGGAGCCTTGATAATATTTCTTGTAATAGTCGGCGGCGCCAATTTATCAGGAACACTTCCGTCAGTCTTCGGTTCTTCTTTCGGTTTGTTCGGGTCTTCGTATTCTTTGAAATTTATCTTTGTAGGAATATCATTCAGTATAATAAGTCTTTGTTCCGGCTGAATGGTTTTCGTTTCTCTCTTGCCATAAAAATTGTAAAATAATAAAGCAGAGATACAGGCAAATATAACAGCGGAAATAATTCCGATAGTCATATTTCTTCTGTATACTAATCGACTTAGATGGAAAGGATTTTTCTTCCCGATTTTTTCCTGAAGTAATTCATCTTCAGTTAA
>JBHEKU010000235.1:0-5472 GCA_041859205.1 Ignavibacteria bacterium
AAAGCGGCGAAGCCGCTTTCTGACCCCCACCCCAAATATAAACAATTGATTGTCATTTCGAGTCCCCACCCAAAAAAATTAGGGCAAAATGTGAGTATGACAGTTAGTAATGAAGATTATTTAAAAAAAACAAACCAGCTATTTATAAGATTCCTCCCTGCGGTCGGAATGACACTCAATATCGATAGGTAAAGTATAGGAGAAAAAGCAAGCGGCGAAGCCGCCTGCTTTTTCTCCTATACTCACATTTATAATAAGCTGTCATTCCGACCGTAGGGAGGAATCTCTTTAAAAGATTAAATAATATTAACTTGTCATTGGTAACAAAGTGAGAAATCCCAATAACATTACTGTGATAAAAGTTTATTGGACAATAGTGGTTTTAAATATATCTTCGTTATGTTTTGAAATGACATCATTTATTATTTTTCTGGATTCTTCGAACGAAATATTATACGATTCCTTTAGTATTAATGCTTGTATTTCGAGCACAGATAGCAACAATATTTCTGTTTTAATTAATTTTTCATACAAGAAAGATCTCCATTCATTATCCGTTAAAGTCTTTTCTATTTGCATTTGTTTTTATTGCAAAAATAAACTAAAAATAATACCAGCATAAACACACAAGGCAACACGATAATACCGCATTGCCTTGTGACGGGGTACCTTCGCGTTGGAAGTCACCTGTACATTATACCTAAACCATTACACAAATCCTATAAGGCAACGGTTATAATTTTAAGTATAACCTAATGATTTAAAAAGCGTCGAAGAACATCCTCATTATTCCGCGTCTTACATTTAAAAACATGATGCAAAGGTACAATATTTTAATGTAATACAAATTATCCCATGACATTGAATGATTGAATAATTACAAACAATAGTTGATAAAATTACAAAAGCGAAGTAAAAATAAATCTACTTCGCTTCCGGGCGATTAGGGTACACAACCCGACTTTGCAAAATTACAATATATTTTATACGTTTCATCTCTATCCTTCAAAAATATTTCTTAATTTCGTTGTTTGAAAAAATAAATAGTAAAAACCAAATGACTTTAATCGAAATTCTTAAAGATTCCAATTATAAACTCACTCAGTTTAACCTTGTTGAAATCCACAATATTGAACAACGTATTTTTACAAAACAAGATTCTAAAGGGAATGATGTTCCATATATCAAATGCCTCGTCCGCCGTAAGGATATAAAACTTACACACGAGGAAGTTATCCGTCAGCTATTTTTGCAGATACTGATTAATGATTACAAATATCCGGTCAACCGCATGGAGCTGGAATATGCAGTTACTTTTGGCAGGGAAAAGAAACGTGCCGATATTGTTATCTTCGACAAAGACCAGATAACTACCCCATATATAATAGTAGAACTTAAAAAGCCTAAACTTATCGACGGAAAAGAACAGTTGAAATCGTATTGCAATGCAACAGGTGCACCTATTGGTATTTGGAGCAACGGCGATTCTATTTCATACTATCACCGCAAAGACCCTAACTTTTTTGAAGACCTTTCGGCTATTCCGAAAGCTACCGAAAAACTTTCGGACATACTAAGCGAACGCTGGACTATCGAAGACCTGATTAAGAAAGACAAACTGGTTACCGAGCGAAAGTCGTTAAAAGATCTGGTACTGGAAATGGAAAACGAAGTACTGGCTAATGCAGGTGTTGATGTATTTGAAGAATTGTTTAAACTTATCTTTACCAAGCTTTTTGATGAAATGGAATCGGGAAGAAACAGACAGCGCTTTCTTGAATTCAGAAATTATGGCGACACCGAAACCGAACTAAAAAATAAAATACAACGTATATTCGACCAATCGAAAAAGAAATGGGAAGGCATATTTACCGAAGATTCTAAAATTATGCTTACTCCTTCCCACCTTTCAATTTGTGTATCATCGTTGCAGGATGTAAAGCTTTTTAATTCCAATCTGGATGTTATAGACGAAGCTTTCGAGTATCTTATTAATAAGAGCAGCAAAGGCGAAAAAGGACAATATTTTACACCCCGGTATGTAATTGATATGTGTGTAAAAATGCTCAATCCGAAAGAAACAGAAACTATGATTGATTCTGCAGCCGGCAGTTGTGGTTTCCCTGTACATACCATTTTCCATGTATGGCAGCAAATCTTAAAAGAAGAAGGACTGGATAAAAGTCATTTGTTTACTTTGGAATCCAAACCTACACGTTGCGTTGATTATGTGCAGGAAAAAGTATTTGCCATTGATTTTGACGAAAAAGCAGTAAGAGTAGGCAGAACTTTGAACCTTATAGCAGGTGACGGGCAAACCAATGTGTTGCATCTGAACACCCTGGATTGGGAACGTTGGGAAGAAAATACCAGGGACGAAAACTGGCTTGATATTTATAACGAAGGCTGGAAAAAACTAAAGAAACTAAGGAGAGAAAAAGACAATAACCGCGATTTTGGCTTTGATATTTTGATGGCTAATCCACCATTTGCAGGCGATATTAAAGAAAGCCGGATACTGAGTAGGTACGAACTGGGCAAGAATGCCAGCGGCAAATACCAAAACAATGTAGGCAGGGATATTTTGTTTATTGAGCGTAATCTCGATTTCCTGAAACCCGGCGGACGTATGGCTATTGTATTGCCTCAAGGCAGGTTTAACAACAGTAGCGACAAACAAATACGGGAATTTATTGCCGAACGTTGCCGTATATTGGGAGTTGTGGGTTTGCATGGCAATGTGTTTAAACCCCATACAGGCACCAAAACCAGTGTATTGCTCGTTCAAAAATGGGATACCATTCTATGCCCTAAAGTTGACGACTACCCTATCTTTTTTGCCACCATGCAGGAGCCAAGCAAAGACAACAGTGGTGATAAAATCTACTTGCGTAAGAAGGATTTGCCTCGATATTTTAAAGTAAAACCCGCAGCACCCGACTACAAACAAGCTGATATTGATTTTGTGGAAGAACCCGGAGTGGAATATGTAACTTCTACAAAAGATTTGGACGAATACGTATTAGACACCCACGACCATCTGATAATAAAGCACGATTTGTATAACCACGATGGCTATACGCAGGATGGCATAGCTGAAGCCTTTGCTGAATTTGCTAAAAAGGAGAAACTAAGTTTTTTTTAACTAGCCCTTTCGACGAAGCGAAGTATAAAGCATTGTTGGAAGGGCTTGAAATAGTTGAGTTAAATTCAAAGGAATTTAGGTTTGATAATTTTGATTTTAGAATTGATGCTGAATATTTTCTGAAATCAAATTTGAATTTATTAAATCAGCTAAATAAAATAGGTTATGAAAAAATTGATGAGTTTAGTTATGTAACTGATGGAATTCATACTTCAATTGATTATAGTGAAACAAGTAATATAAATTTAATTTCTGCTACTTCACCGAGAGAAAACTTTTTTGATACTTCAAGAAAAGCTTTTATATCAGAAGAAGCTCATTTAAAAAATCCAAGAACAGCATTAAAAGTAAATGATATTATAATTTCTACTGTCGGAACAATAGGGAATTGTGCAGTTGTAACAGATTCAATATTACCTGCAAATTCTGATAGACATGTAGGTATAATAAGGGTTGAAAAAGATTTTTTGCCAAATTATATTTCGACATTTCTACTTACAAAATTTGGTAGATTTCAAACATGGCGTGAAAGTACAGGCAATGTTCAGTTAAATCTATTTATTTACAAAATCAGAATGCTTAAAATTGCAAAATTATCTTTAAACTTCCAAAATAAAATAGATCTTCTTGTTAAAACTGCTAATTCAAAAAGATTACTTTCTAAACAAACTTACGATATTGCAGAAACTCTCTTATTAGAAACCATAGGATTAGATAATTTTGAACCCAGCAAAGATGCTGTAAACATAAAAAGTTTTAAAGATTCATTTTTAACTACGGGGAGATTGGATGCGGAGTATTATCAGAAGAAGTATGAAGAAATAGAAAGTGAATTAAAAAAGAATGTTGAATGTGATATTTTAGATAATGTTTTAATAAAAATAGATACTGGAGAATATTCACCTGAATATTTTCATAAAGATGAAATGCTTAATTTAACTTTTTATATAAGGAGTACAAATATAAAAGGTGGTCAAATAGAATTTGATGACAACTACTTTGTTAAGAAAAATCAATTTGTGAAACTTGCAAAAGAAAAAGATATTGTAACAGCACGGGTAGGTTCAGTTGGTATTTTTGGAGAAATAAGAAAAGAATTTGAAGGTGCAGTATATTCAGATAATGTATTATGTTTTCATTTACCTGAAAAGTTTATTTCTTCAGTTTATGTATTATTATTCAATTCAAGGTTTTATTTTGAATTAATAGATAGATTTGCAAGGGGTTCAGTACAACAAAGACTTAACCAAGAAACTTTAAAGGATTTAATAATACCTATAATAGATTACAGCATACAAGAAAAGATAGCCGCATTGGTAGAAGAAAGTTTCAAACTTAAAAAGCAATCGGAACAATTGTTAGAAACCGCCAAACGGGCAGTGGAAGTGGCAATAGAGGATGGGGAAGAGATTGCAATTACAAATTACGGAATATAATAATAACGTTATGAGAAAGTTTGGGATTACTCACGTCGTTAGGAATAACATTGAGATGCTTGTTGTAAAAGGAAGAGATTCCTCATTTCGCTTCGCTCCATTCGGAATGACAATAATAAGAAAGGAACCTGAGGATAGAGGAAGGCGGCAGAGCCGCCTTCCTCTATCCTCCATCATATTAAAAAGGCTGTCATTCCGACCGCAGGGAGGAATCTCATAGAAAAGGAACATAAATTACCACTCCGAGCATAGCGAGGAATCTCACAGAAAAGAAACATAGTATGTCATTGGTAGCGTAGCGAGGAATCTAATAGAATTACCAACTGTAATAATACAGTAAATAATATTGATAAATTAAAATGAAAATTTATATCTACTACATTTATATACTTACTAATAAAAATGGCAATGTCCTATATATAGGCGTAACAAATGATTTGGTCAGACGTTGTTTTGAACATAAGAATAAACTTCACAAAGGTTTTACCGAAAAATACAATGTTGACAAGCTAGTTTATTATGAAGTATTCGATTATATAGAAGATGCAATTAAAAGAGAAAAACAATTAAAAGGATATTCGAGGATTAAAAAAGACAATTTAATTGATAATGTTAATCCCGAAAGAAATGAATTATACAATAATGGTGTAATAAAAAAGATTCCTCATTCCGCTTCGCTCAATTCGGAATGACAATAATAATGTTGGAAGTGGCAATAGAGGATGGGGGAAGAATTAATTACGATTTAATAATGAATGAAATAAAGTATTTGCAAAGTATTACTGAAATAAAAGCCGAACATTGTTACGATACAAGGGGAAGTCAGCCTGTTCGGGTTTTTTGTAGCGATTTCAACTATTATGTATGTAAATATCATAAACGCGGTTCAGG
>JBHEKU010000243.1:0-3564 GCA_041859205.1 Ignavibacteria bacterium
AGTTATAATTGTATTCCCCCTCCTTGTTAAGGAGGGGGTAGGGGGTGGTTATCTATACTTTCTCACAAAAACTCTATTAAGTTATATTAATAAAAATATAATTTCTTTATATTTACATACCACAATTATTTAAGCATACTCAGAGTTATTAATGAACGAATTACTATCAATAAAAGAAGCCAGCGAGTGGGCAACTGAACATTTAGGAAAAACTGTTTCTACTTCCAATATATCTTACTTAATCCAATATGGACTTGTAAAAAAAATAGGTGATAATGGCTCAACACAAATATCAAAACAGGAATTAATTAATTTTATATGAAAAAATTTCGAGTTTTACTAACAAGAGATTATATTGTAGAGATAAAAGCAAACAATGAGTCTGAAGCCAAAGACTATTCAGAGTTTTTTGTTTCGGGTGGTTTAGACGCCTCGTCGGAGGATGATAGGAAAAGACATGGTTTTGAAATTGAGAGAATAAAAGCTATTACAAATGATGCTTTTGAAGTTGAAGAAATAGATAATGAAGAATAAAGTATTATCAAATACAGATAAGCTATTAGTAAATTTTTTAGACCGAGCTAAAGAATTTCAAACTGATGTAGAGTTAATAAAAGTTTTGAAATCTCGAACTTACCATATTGGTGAAGCTAATGTATTGGTTCGGGCTGCATCTGAAGGAAATCGGCGATACTTTTTTGGTATAAACTATTTAACGATTGAGGAGATTGCAAATTTAGATAGTCCTTTCATTGCTTTTATTTGCGGTTCAATTGAAAGAACTATTATCATTCCTGCTAAAAAATTATTTAAGGTTTTACCACAAATTAGTCATGATAGAAATGGAGAATATAAAATAAATATTGATCAAGATTTAAATATTGTTTTAGCGGGAAAAAATAATCGATTAGAGTGTAAAACATATGTAAATAATTGGAAACTATTATTGACCAAAAATCAAAAACCGGCCGAACTTAAAAATACTGTTGAAGAGAGTTTACATTCAGTTCTACAAGGTAGACTTTTAGAAATAGGAAATATTCGTGGATTTGAAACTTACTGTCCGGATAAATCGAAAGTTTTTAATGAAAAAAAATTAAAAGAAATTGCCTCTCTACAGGAATGCCCTGAATTACAATTTTCAGATTATAATTTACTGAGGCAAATTGATGTAATTTGGTTTAAACCCCGAGGTAATAAATTCATTCCTGAATATGCATTTGAAGTAGAATTGACTACAGGGGTTTGGTCAGGTGTTGGCAGAATGAGTACATTGATGGATTATTCCAACGTCAATTTTTATATAATCTCTAATGATGCAAAAAAATATAATCAGGTGATTACTTCGTTTGTAGAATATAGTAATCGATTCAAACATATTTCAAATGATTTAATAGGTGATCTATATTCTGCAGAAATTAATTTAAAAGAGTTAAGAATAAATATAGGGTTGTGATATTTATTTGTTGAGGAAATTGAAGTTTCAAATATAAGACAAAATAAAAATAATCACTAGATAAATTGAAGAGGAAGTTTTCGAAAGTATGTAATACGGGTTTATTTTAAAACCAAAGTGAATTTTTGTTTTTCAAATTCAAGTTTAAAAGTCTTGAAAATATCATCAGCCAGTTCCATTCCCAAAAGAAAATCACCTACCATAAAATAAGTATCAACAATTTGATTTCTAACAATAATCTTTCCTATGAAAACATCTTTAGTGGTCTTTTTATTCTGGAAGTCATAAACATCTCTTTGACCTACAAAAATCAAATCTAACTTGTTTAAAATTTCTTTTGGAGCTACAATGCATCCGTCAAAACCGCTGTCGATCTTGATTTCTTCTTTTCCTGCACCTAATATGAGAATCCCATTTTTACAATTAACCTTTAAAATGGGTTTATAAAAATCAAAGGTGCCTTTTAGATATGCCATTTTTAGGAGATTTATTGCCTGAAGATATTCTGATAGGGTCTACACCGATTTTATAAAAACTAAATTTTTCAACCCCAAAGGATGATTTAGCATTTTTAAAAGAATTAACTAGAGTTTTACCTAATTTAAAATCTCCGGTTCTGTTATCGATTGCAGCATACCATCCTTTTTTTCCAGGATTATGTAACTCAATATCTTTTTTTACAGATTCAATATTTATCATAATAACTACGTTTGATCTAATTTAAAATATTTAACATTAAAATTCTTTATATAATTTTATCCAATCGGTAACCACTAAAATTATTTTTGATCTCACTCCAATTATTAAATTACTGTAGTTGTTGGTAAAAACACCAACTAGGGAGAGAAAAATAAAATTGATACAGTTGGTTTCTATTAGTATCTTAATTTAAATGCAATAAAATATAATATATTATTCAACATGGCAATTCCGGATTATCAGAGTATAATGCTTCCATTACTTAAAAAAGTTTCTGACGGTAAAACACATAAATTTAGAGATTTAGTCGAGTCACTGGCTATAGAATTTAATCTTTCTGAATTGGAGAGAAAAGAACTTTTAAACAGTGGAAGGCAGGCAATATTTGATAATAGGGTTGGTTGGGCAAGCACATATCTTAAAAAATCAGGCTTACTAACTTCTCCTGAAAGAGGTGCAATAAATATTACAACTTTAGGTTTGGAAATTCTAAGTAAAAATTTAGCACGAATAGATGTCAGATTTTTGCAACAGTTCCCTTCGTTCATAGAATTTCAAGCTCCAAAACAAGATGAGAATGAGATTACTGAAATTTTAGAAGAAGAAAAAAGCGATCAAACACCGGAGGAAAATTTAGAAAATTCTTATTTAAGGATACGTAAATCATTAGCTCAGGAGTTAATAAATAAAGTTTTAGATTTATCACCTTCTTTTTTTGAAAGATTGGTAGTAGAACTATTGGTTAAGATGGGTTATGGTGGTTCAATAAAAGATGCAGGTAAAGCTATAGGGAAAAGTGGTGATGAAGGAATTGATGGTACAATAAAGGAAGATAAATTAGGTTTAGATATTATTTATATACAAGCTAAAAAATGGAAACCAGGTAATGTTGTAGGTCGTCCTGAAATACATAAATTTATTGGTGCTTTGGCTGGGCAAGGTGCGAAAAAAGGAATTTTTATTACGACATCAAATTTTACCAAAGAGGCAACAGAATATACTCCTAGAAACGAAACAAAAATTGTTTTAATAGATGGTCAACAATTAGCTCAATTAATGATCGATTATAATTTAGGTGTCAGTGTACAACAAGTCTATGAGGTAAAAAAATTAGACATTGATTATTTTGAAGAATAAAGTCGGCTTCGCCGTTTAAATAAAAATGATGGGATCCCGCAACAAGTGCGGGATGACATATCCTAAGTTAAACCCCCTCTAACTCCCCCTTGGTAAGGGGGAGGACAATCACACTAATACCACACTCCTTCCCCCATCAATTTCCCCTTGCCAGCAACAATTCAAAACTCACGTCAAGACAATTCCAAAAATATTTACCTATTAGTACTAATAAGGTCTATGCGATTTTTTTCTAATATCCCTGTAATTATTTTACCGCAATTAAATTATTA